>SBBF01000037.1 GCA_005240075.1 Nitrospira sp. | reverse complement strand
GCGTTCAACACATTGTGCGGAATTCCCCTCCGTGAGAGCATGCCAGACAAAAGTTCCGATTTTTCGATGGCAATCGTCCCGACCAGAACGGGGGTCCCTTCGTCATGAAGTTTCTTGATTTCCTCCACCACCGCATTGAATTTGGCAGAATGTGTTTTATAAATCACGTCATCAAGATCCTCCCGAATCATCGATCGGTTGGTGGGAATCACCATCACCTCCAGGTTGTAAATTTTGGCAAATTCAGGCGCCTCCGTATCGGCGGTCCCGGTCATACCGGCCAGCTTCTTGTACATCCTGAAAAAATTCTGGAAAGTAATCGAAGCAAGCGTCTGATTTTCATTTTCTATCCTCACCCGCTCTTTCGCTTCCACTGCCTGATGGAGGCCGTCACTCCAGCGTCTTCCCGGCATCAGGCGTCCCGTGAATTCATCCACAATAATCACCTGTCCCTCTTTCACAACGTACTCCACATCCCTTTTATAGAGGGTGTGAGCCCGGAGCCCCTGATTGACATGATGGAGGATTTCGATATTGCGGGGATCGTACAAATTTTCAACGTTCAGCCTCTTTTCCACTTCGGCCACCCCTTCTTCAGTCAACACAACCTGACGGCTTTTTTCATCCAACTGATAATGTTTGTCCAATTGAAGACCGGGGATGACCGCGTTGATTTTGACATACTTGTCAGTCGATTCCTCGGCAGGACCGGAAATGATGAGCGGCGTGCGCGCTTCATCAATCAGGATACTGTCCACCTCATCCACAATGGCAAAATTGAGCTCCCGCTGAACTATGCTCTCCAGATCAAACTTCATATTATCGCGCAAAAAATCAAAACCAAACTCGTTGTTGGTCCCGTAAGTAATGTCGGCAGAATAGGCCTCGCGGCGTTGAACATCATTAAGTCCATGAAGAATGACCCCCACATTCATCCCCAAAAACTGATAGATTTTCCCCATCCATTCCGAGTCGCGCCGGGCCAGGTAATCATTGACGGTGACCACATGCACCCCCTTCCCTTCCAGAGCATTGAGATAAACAGGCAGGGTGGCCACCAGCGTTTTCCCCTCCCCTGTTTTCATTTCAGAAATTTTTCCCTGATGAAGAACCATGCCGCCGATCAGCTGGACATCAAAATGACGCATTCCCAAAACCCGCTTTCCTGCTTCCCGCACGACGGCAAAAGCTTCCGGAAGGATCTGATCAAGCCCCTCCCCCTGGCCTAATCTCTGCCTGAATTGGACTGTTTTGGATTGAAGCTCGACATCGGTTAAGGATTGAAGAATCGGCTCAAAAGTATTGATTTGGGAAATAGTCGGCCCAATCTTTTTAAGCTCCCGCTCATTTTTACTACCGAAGATTTTTCTCGCTAATGAAAACATGATTGACACCATTCACCCACAACATCCATTAACACTTTCAGCCCAAACAAAAAACCTTTCACCGGAATCCTTTCATTGTGGCCATGAAACAGATCGGAAAAACTCAAACCCCGGTCCAGTCTGACAGGGGCAAAGCCGTAACATTTGATCCCCAGCGTGGAAAAATAGGCGGCATCAGTAAATCCCGGGCACATGTAAGGGACGGGCAAGGCTTTGTTATCATGTTTCTTAACCGTTTGTGTAAGCAATTGGTAAAAATCGTTGTCATATTCGGAAATCACATTTGGCTCATGCTCACAGAGAATTTCCTTGTTCAATTCAACTCCCACCATCTCCGTTAACTCATTCAAAAAAGAAGCAACGGTCTGCCCCGCCAAGATACGTCCATCCACTTCGAGCTCGGCTTTGCTCGGAATAACATTAATCTTGGTCCCCGCGCGCAGGATGGTCGGAGAAGCGGTGTTGGACAAGAGGGCTCTGAACTGGGCACGATTCTTGGGGGGGATCAAATAATTCAAAACCCAACGGTTGAAAGGGGAACGGAGAAGAAGTTTTAAAATCTGTTTTCGGGGAAACTTTTGAGCGGCCGCCATCGCCCGAATAAATTGCGAAACAACCTCATTTTCATGAAGGGGAAAAGAACATCGTCCCAGTTGAGAGACCGCCTCGGCCATTTTCACGTTCGCCTGATCCTCATGGGGGATGGATCCATGTCCCGGCTTTCCCTCGGCGGTCAATTTAAGCCAACAAACTCCCCGCTCTGCTACTCCAATCGGGTAAAAAACCTGATCGTCCGCTCCATCAACATATAAACTAAACCCCCCCACTTCGTTTAACGCATACTCGGCATTAAAAAGTTCAGGCTTGTTGGCCACCAGCCACTGGGAGCCCCACCGGCACCCTGCTTCTTCGTCGGCAACAGCCGCAAAAATAATATCGCGCGAACAGGCCACCCCCTCCCGTTTGATTGCCAAAAGAATTGTCAGTTCCATGGCGGTCATCTGCTTCATATCCACAGCCCCCCGTCCCCAAACACACCCCTCCTGCAAATCACCGCTGAAAGGATGATACTTCCAAAAACTAGCATCCGCCGGCACCACGTCCAGGTGGGACGTCAACAGAAGAGGGCTTTTTTGTCCGTTCCCTTTAAGCCTCGCCACCAGATTGCCTCTTCCGGGAGATGGCTCAAAAATCTGAAAAGAAACTCCCTCTTTTTTGAGAATTTCTGAAAGATACCTGACCGCTTCGATTTCATTCCCCGGCGGATTGGTCGTATTGATACGAATGAGATTTTGAAGATGAAGAATGGCTTCGTTTTGCAGGGACTCCCAATTCATGCCGATTTTTTCCCTATTGTGTATATTTCGCAAAATTTTCCGCAATATGAAAAGCAGTGCGGGTGGCAAGCGCCATAATCGTCAATTGCGGATTAACGCCGATCGATGTGGGAAAAACCGAAGCATCAGCGACATACAATCCTTTAACCCGATGACATTCCCCATAAGGATTGATCACCGATTTTTGAGGATTCGTTCCCATCTGACAGGTTCCCATCATATGAACCGTCATCAATTCCAGATCGACCGGTTTGAGTTTGTATTCGTAAATTTTACGGATCTCGTCAATCGTATTAATCTGATGGAGGGGAGCAAAAGGAAGAAAAACTGTCCGGGCGCCGGCCGCAAAATAAATTTCGGACAACAGAGCCACCGCCCGGAGCGCTTTGTTAAAATCAGCCTGGTTTAAGCGATAGGTGGCTAGCGCCTGATCAAAGGGGGCGCAATGGACCTGCCCACTGGATGTGTCCTCGATCAGCGCCGCTCCTGCTACACAATGATTGTAAATTTCCTTCATCATTTCCAGAAAACCGGGGCCATAAAAAGGAAAAGCTAAAGACAAAATGCCAGGAGGAAGAAAATTAACCCCCATGATGATCCCTTCGTCAAAAAACTCAGTCACCTGATAGGCCTGATTCACCCCCTTCCATCCATAAACCGGCTCATCAAACAGCCCGATCACTTTGGTGTTAGGATGCAGCATCAGATTGCGACCGAGCATTTTGGAATCATCCGGTAGATGGCTTCGCTTGAGAAGAAAAGGGGTCTGGATCGCTCCGCCGCAAATGACCGTGACTTTCGATCGAATTTTAACTTTGAATTTTTTTTGTTTTGTTGTCGGATCGATGATTATTCCCTTCACCCCGTGGGCTCTGCTGCCACTGATTCGAACCTTCTTGACCCGACAATTGGTAAAAATGATTCCCCCCGCTTTCAGGAAAGCGGGAATATAAGTCACCAAGGTTGATTGCTTACCGCCGGTAGGGCAACCGGTCACGCACTGATTGGTGCCAACACAGGCCCGACTGGCGCGGAGATTCGCTTTGACCCTATATCCCAGCTTTTCCGCTCCTCTTTTGAGGATCTCGGCATCCTGATTTCTCGCCTCCGGCAACACAGGACTGACCCCGATCATTTCTTCCACCCGTTCAAAGAAAAAATCCATTTTTTTGGGGGTCAAGTCAGGAAGCCCCTTTTCCCATTGCCATCGTTTGAGAATTTTCTCAGGAGTTCTCCAGCACATCCCTCCATTAATGGTCGTGGAGCCCCCCACACAACGCCCCTCCGCCAGCATTACATTCGGTTTTCCAAAAGCCACGGTCGAGGCTCCATCCCGATAAAGTTTGATAATACTGTCAATGGTATCGGTTGTCCTGAAATCTTCCGTTGTGTAATGACTTCCTTCTTCGAGAATAATAACCGACAGACCGGCTTCAGCCAGTTCTTTGGCCACAACAGCTCCCCCCGCCCCTGAGCCAACGACACAGACATCGCACGACTCGTCGATATTTTTGGTGATGTTTTGGTGGGTGTAAATCATTTTTGCAATATTTTTTCCCTCAATTGAATCCTCTCCCTTAAATGCGGCTCCGGATCATACCCAATATAATTCCATATTCTTTTATCAGAAAAATAAACCACGAACACCATCGCTTTTAATGTGATAAAAAATTCCCGCAGAAGAATGATTCGATTGCTAGCCCACTGATTGGCATATTCTCTCCGACACTGAAGGGACAGACTTGAAAATTTTAACAGGCCATAGCCAAAGAGAACAGGAAACCATTCAAAGAAGCGGATTCCCCAGATCAGCCCCCACCGAAACAGTTTGGGAAATTCGAAAATAAGGCGGGAACTGTTGGCGACCAGTGACTCTTCAATCCCCGACATATCCAAACCGGGAGGGGGAGGGGCCAGAACAAAAGCGAGTGCCACAAGGGTTTTTTGGACGTCTTGAGGGAGGCGTTTTTTACAATTCAGTTTCAGCAAGGGGGCCTTTTCGTTTTTTATAAAAAATCACAAGAACAATAAAATAGACAGCCAGGACTCCCAGACTTGAATTCATGACGGGGCCGATCGGATTTTCCGGCCCAAAGAGAGAAAGAGCTTTTCCTTCAAAAAAATCATTTCGTGAGCCGATCACCGAGTAACGATCAAAGAGATGGGCCACAAGCCAGACTTCCCAGCCGGCGAAAAACAACAAAGCTCCCAACCACCATTTCAACCCTTTGATCAGGGCCATTCGTCCCAGGTAAAATCCGAGAACATAGGGAAGATAATATAAAAAAATAAAAAGATAAACCAGTTCGACAAGACTGTTCCGGCTTTGCTCCAGAAAATACATCCACATCCAGTCGGGATAATAGACGATGGCATAAACGACGGCGACATTAAAAATCGTGGAAAAAAGAACCCCATGCCAAAAATAAGGGGACTTAAAAACCATCAGATTCCCCCCTTCTGATTTGGTAAAAATGGCAAACAGGACTCCGAAAAGCATCAAAACGGGAAGATCAATGAGAAATGTGGGAATCACCCCCTTTCGCCAGAATTTGCACGCGATTATGAGAGTGGAAAAAAGGATTAGCAAGGCAAAAATAATTCGGTAATATCTCATCAAATGGATCTGAAGAGATTAAAAAAACAAAAAGACGCTCTTATTATTGCCCATTATTACCAGGATCCTGAAATTCAGGATGTGGCCGATTATATTGGAGACAGCCTGGGAATGGCTCTGTTCGCTCAAAAACAGGATTGTTTGATTGCGGTAATAGCCGGCGTCCGTTTTATGGCAGAAACCATCAAGGTGATGAACCCGGACAAAAAAGTTCTTCTGCCGGATCTCAATGCCGGATGTTCACTGGCTGATTCGTGCACGCCGGAAGTGTTTGAATATTTTTTGCAAAAACATCCCGGAGCTTTTGTCATGACCTATGTCAATTCAAGTTTAAAAATCAAAGCGATGAGCGATGTCATCTGCACCTCATCCAACGCCGTCAAGATTGCCAGCCAGATTCCACTTGATCGTGAAATCATTTTTGGACCTGATCAGCATCTGGGGCGCTATATCAGCAAAAAACTAGGGCGCCCGATGACCCTCTTTCCCGGCAACTGTTTTGTGCATACCTCCTTTTCGGCCAGAGAAATGATCAAACTAAAAACGCGCTATCCGGACGCTGAAATTATCGCCCATCCGGAATGCGAAGATGTTATTTTGCGAGAAGCTCATTTTATCGGTTCCACCAGCCAGCTTTTACAATACACCCAAAATTCCCCCGTCAAACGCTTTATTGTCATGACAGAGCCGGGGATCATTCATCAGATGCAAAAGAAGAGTCCGGAGAAGGAATTCATCGCCGGGCCTGACCTGGAAGGGTGTTCCTGCAACGAGTGCCCTCACATGAAGCTCAATACACTGGACAAATTGATTCGTTGTCTTGAAGAAGAATCTCCTGAAATTATTGTTGATCACAAACTAGGAGAGGCTTGTTTGAAACCGTTGAATAAAATGGTTGAAATGACCGGGACAACCGCGTAATGGTAGGGGCGATCCTTGTGATCGCCCTTTAAAATGGGCGAATACAAGATTCGCCCTTACAGATGATTATCACCCTAAAAAAAAAGAAACTTACTTTCTTGCAAAAAATTTACATCTTCGAAGTCGTCCGGGGGCTCATGATTACCATGGGTCACCTGATCCGCAATTTGACGCATCCCAGCCGGATGATGACGGTTAATTTTCCGGAAGAAACAAAACCGATCCCCAAGACACACCGCTCGGAACACCGCCTGATGCTTCGCCCAGACGGAAGCATCCGTTGCACGGCCTGCATGCTCTGCCAGACAGTTTGCCCTGCTTATTGCATTCATATCGAGGCGGCTGAAGGAGCCATTCCCGAAAAGGAAAAATATCCCAAAGCTTTCACGATCGATCTTCTCCGCTGTGTTTATTGCGGTTACTGCGTGGAAGCCTGTCCCTGCGACGCCATCCGGATGGATACCGGAAAATTGGTGGATGCCTGCTACAAAAGGGAAGATTTTATTAAAGACATCGATTACCTTAAAGCGAATCACCCGAAAGGGTTGAATCCTATTTCTGAAGCGATTTATTGATCAACTACTTCGATACGGCGAGACTCAACGGAAAGGAGTACGGTTCCTGCTCTTCGAGGATATCGTCCCGGCGCCCTTTTTGGACAAGCAGATGGCACAACTGTTTGTGGTAGCCATTCCAATCAGTCAGCGGTCTTTTGGCAACCCCTGACTCCACTGCCGCACGGGCAACTGCCGGAGCGACACTCAAAAGAACCCGGGAGTCGAGAGGTTTGGGAATGATGTAGTCGGGGCCAAAATAAAGTTCTTTCAAACCGTAAGCCTGGCAAACCGACAGAGAAACTTTTTCTTTGGCAAGCCCTGCCAGGGCTTGAGCCGCCGCCAGTTTCATCGCCTCATTAATTTTGGTCGCCCCCACATCCAGCGCTCCCCGAAACACGAACGGAAAACCCAACACATTGTTCACCTGATTGGGATAATCGGAACGTCCGGTGGCCATGATGATGTCTTTGCGGATGGCAAGCGCTTCATGGTAGCCAATCTCCGGATCGGGATTGGCCATGGCAAACACAATGGCGTTATCTGCCATCATTGCCAGCATCTCCGGCGTAAAAAGCCCCTTGCCTGAAAGCCCCACAAAAACATGTGCTCCCCGGATGACCTGCTTCATCGTCTTGTGAGGAGTATCCTGGGCAAAAAAAGCACGGTTTAATTCCAGATTGGGACGATCCGTCGTCACGACTCCCTGCCGGTCACACAAGAAAATATTTTCTTTTTTAACCCCCACTCCCAAAAACATCCGGGCACAGGCCACTGCCGCCGCTCCCGCTCCGGAAAAAACCACCTTGACTTCGTCCGGCCGGCGATTGGTAATTTCCAGGGCATTGAGAAGCGCTGCTGTTGAAATAATCGCCGTTCCATGCTGGTCGTCGTGAAATACCGGGATGTTCATCTGGCGGGTCAACTGCTCTTCAATATAAAAACATTCCGGTGCCTTGACATCTTCCAGATTGATTCCGCCGAAAGTCGGCTCCAGCGATTTGACAATCGATACAAACCGGTCGGGATCCGACTCGTTAATCTCCAGATCAAACACATCAATATCGGCAAATTCCTTGAAGAGAACCGCTTTGCCTTCCATGACCGGCTTGGCCGCCAGCGGTCCAATGTTTCCCAACCCCAGAACCGCCGTCCCATTGGTAATCACCGCCACCAGATTACTCCGAGCCGTATAACGAGCCACTTCGTTGGGATCCCGCTCAATCTCACGGCAAGGCTCGGCGACCCCGGGAGTATAAGCCAGGGCCAGGTCTTTTTGCGTATTGCATGGTTTGGTAGGAGTAACGGCTATTTTGCCAGGTCTTCCTTGAGAGTGGTACTCAAGGGGGGTTTGAGAACTAACCATAGGGAAATCTGTATTAAATTGACCTCGTTCTGTCAATCAGTTCATTTTAAGAATAAATCCCCCCCCTTGCATGGTGGAAGGAAGAGTGATGGAGAGGACCGACCCCGCATTTTGGATATCCTCACCTGACAGGGTCAGGTAAGCGGCACCTGAAGTGGTTAATGTGTTAGTGAGGGGAAAGTCAGAAACAGAAGTCGCGGTCGGTCCTTCCAACACAGTGCCTCGGTTATCGTTTTGATCATCCTGAAGATTGATGCCATCGAAATTGTAATGGTTGTCCCCACTCAAACCGGTATCCGAAAGGTAAAGGGCGGCTGAAAAATAGGCCATGAGGTTGGCAAACGAATTGGTGCTGGAGCTCCCCAGCGCCGCTTCAACAAGATTTTGCACCCCTGTCGAAGAGTTATCGAGCAAGCGATCAATCAGGTCGGCCCCATTTTCCGCGCCGGACAGATTTCCTTTTTCAGCCTGTTCATAAAGATAACGAACAAAAAGATACGAACCACCCCGCTGAGAAATGCTCGATCCGCAGGTAAAACAGACTGAATCCTGGGAATCGAGGTACAACGAAACGCGGGAAGGATTTTCGATTCCGGTTTCTGCCATGTAACCGTCGACCAAGCTGTAAATGTCTTCCGCCAGGTGAGAGAGTCCTTCGTTCAAGAATGACGATTCGGAGGTTCCCCCATTTTGAAACACATGCTGGTTATAGTTGATCATATGCTGAAATTCGTGGGGAAGGACCGAGGGAAGAATATTGCTCATGGCAAAACTATGGGAAACGGTGGCGCCATACTCCCCTGTCGGATCGGGAACCATCGAATAGATGATTTCCATTTCGTTGCTGACCGGATAACTGGAAGACGAATAGAGGTCGGCGGCATAAAAGAAACCGCTGACAATGCCCCCCGACATCCCCCCCAGTTCATTGACCGCCTGGGTAAAGAGGATTGTAAAGTGGTCATCGCCATTCACATCCGACTCAATGCCAAACAAATCTCTCTCATCGTCAATCACATTTTGAAAAGGTTCCAGAAGCTCTGCCAAATCGTTATCGGTCAAATCTTCCTCATTGCGAATATCAACGTAAACATAGAAATCACTGCTGATGTAACGAAGTTCGGCCGTCACCGTATCGTAAGAACTGGAACCTGAAAAACTGTTCAACACCTTGAAAGTCCGTGTATCCCCCACCGACAGAGCTGAAACTAACGCCCGGACATTCCCGGAATTAACCGGTTCTTCTCCTTCCAGATCCCCTTCGAAGCCGCGGAGAAGATCGTGAAAATCTTCCGTCTGATCTTCGGCGCGATCCGAAATAAGGGCTTGGGTTGTCAACGCCGCTCCGTTGCTGCCAGAAGAAAGACTGTAAGAATAACTTTCAGATGTTGAAAAATGAGTGGAATAAAGACCAATCACATATTGGTCATCCTCATTGACATCTGAAAACTGAATAACCACCTTATTGTCCGAATCAAAAGTAAGCGTGGTAATGCCTTCGAGAGTAGCCGCTTCGGTGGGAGATTCGTTGGAGAAAGTTTCTTGAGATTCAGGAAGAGCGCCGCAACCAATCGAACTGGCTATTATCACTATCCCGAACCCTTTTTGGAAATTCTTTAATTGCATTTAAAGAATTCCCACCCCCGTCAGTACTTAAGAGAGCAAAGGGCGTGCCAAAGTAAAAAAATTAATAATTACAATAACTTATTTTTATTATTTTGAAAATAATACAGCGGTTATGTTGAATAAATATATTTAGAATAAAAGAAAAAGGGGGGGCAGCCATATAAAAAAATGATAGATTCGGAACTTGAGCTCGAGTTGATAGTCGCTCAGAAATGCATCACCAACTCCTTTAAAGTAATGATGACGTCAAAATAAGCCGCCTCTTTGACGGGGGGGGTCACTCCATGGGGTGCAATGAAAACTTTTTTCCTGTCCACCCTCTGTTCCTGATATTTTATTTCGCAAACGGTGATGACACGATCGTCACGGTCAAAGAGAAGTGATGATGTCAGCATATTGACTTGTAGTGCTCCCCATGAGTCAAGTGTTAATGGGGAGCAGTATAACAGATACGGCTCTTTCGGATATGCTGAGACACATCAAGGCCAACTCATCCAAATGGGTGAACGAAAAATTCCACCATCATCGTCCCCGGTGGCCACTTGAAAATCCCCCAGTCGTGGCCATGTCAAATTCCCCCAGGCAACAGGACTGGTTTTTGTGATTTCTTTTTTACATGACGGTTGTT
>SBBF01000002.1 GCA_005240075.1 Nitrospira sp. | reverse complement strand
GGCCATCAAGGCGAGGCTAGCCGCCGGCGAAGATTTTGCCAAGGTGGCCGAAGAAACTTCCGACGACAAGTCGAGCAAGAAAAAAGGGGGGGACATGGGGAAAATCAGCAGGGACGACAAGCGAATGGCGCGACTGGGGCTAGATTCCTTGACTCAGGCGGCTTTTACGCTCAAAAAAGGGGATGTTTCGGATCCGCTGGAAACAGCCAAGGGCTATCACATCATTAAAGTAACCTCCGATGTCGAGGTGACTCCTTTTGAAGAGGCCGAACGGGTCATTCGAATGCAGATCCAGCAGGAAACCAAGGATTCTCTTTTGGCTCAGTTAAAAGGATCGGGAAAAATCAATTACGCGGAAGGGGAAAAAGAGGAAACAAAAAAGGAAGATGGGAAAAAAGAGGCCGACAAGAATTCAAAACCGCCAGAACCCAAACCAACTGAATCGTTAAGCGATGAACCTCAACCCCCCGTGGAAACAGGATCAACGGAGAACGCCCCAACCGGCGCTTCCCCGATGGCCTCCCCTCCTCCGATGGCTGTCCCTCCTACTCCTCCTGCACCTACTCCTACGCCTACTCCAACTTCCCCTTCTCCGACATCTGAGTCTCAACCACCGGAAGAGGAAACCGCTCCTTCTCCCACAGATACTCCATGACCAGGCCAACAACCTATCGGGAGGCAGGAGTTGATATTGATTCTGCGGATCGTTTAATTGATCAAATAGGTCCGGCAGTCCACCGCACTCATCGAAGAGAAGTGGTTTCCCATCTGGGGGGGTATGCCGGGCTTTTCGCGTTGGATCTCAAAAAATATGCAGATCCCCTTCTTGTTTCAACGACCGATGGAGTAGGCACCAAACTCAAAATTGCTTTTGAAATGAAAAAATTTGACGGCGTGGGCCAGGACCTGGTGGCCATGTGTGTTAATGATCTGGTCTGTTGTGGCGCCGAACCCCTTTTTTTTCTCGATTACTATGCCACCGGAAAATTGGATATAGCCGAGGCGAGCCAAGTCATTGAGGGAATTGCCCACTCATTGGAAAAAATTAATTGCACATTGATCGGGGGAGAGACAGCCGAAATGCCCGGCTTTTACCAAAAAGGGGAATTTGACCTGGCCGGCTTTGCTGTCGGAGCTGTCAACCGGGACAAGGTGGTTAACGGCCAAAAAATTACTCCCGGCAACAAAATCATCGCTCTTTTAAGTTCCGGTCTTCACAGCAACGGCTTTTCGCTGGTTAGAAAAATAATCGAAAAAAAGGGGCTTGATCTTAACAAACCGGTTGATGATCTGAAAAAACCGTTGGGCGAAATTCTACTGACTCCCACTGAAGTTTATGTCAATCCGATTCTCTCCCTTCTAGCAAAATTTCAGATTTTAGGGATAGCTCATATAACGGGCGGAGGCTTGATTGAAAACATTCCACGAATTTTGCCGCAAAATGTGACAGCCCATTTTGACAAAACAAAAATCCCCACTCCCCCTATTTTCAAACTTCTTCAGGAGTGGGGCTCGGTTACTGAAGCAGAAATGTGGAGAGTGTTTAACATGGGAATCGGGATGGTGATTGTCGTACGGGGAGAGGAGGAAAAAAATATTTTGTCTGAATTGAAAAAAATGAACTGTCCCGCTCAGAGCATTGGAGAAATAAAATCCCGAAAGAAAAATGAAGCTCAGGTGATCATCACATGAAAATCGGAGTTCTCGTCTCAGGTCGCGGTTCAAATTTGCAAGCCCTGATTGATTCTTCCCGAATCAAAAAAATGTTGGCGGTTGTGATTTCCAACAAACCGGGAGTTTTGGCTCTGGAAAGAGCCCAAAAAGCAGGAATCCCTGTTGAGGTTCTGGAAGCGAACAAGGGGGAAAAAAGGGAAGCCTACGATCAACGACTGGCCTCTCTCCTGCAACGTTATCAGATTGAGCTGGTGGTGTTGGCAGGGTTCATGAGAGTCCTTTCCCCCTCTTTTGTTTCTCTGTTTAAAAACCGCATCATCAATATTCATCCCTCCCTTCTTCCCTCCTTTCCCGGTCTGGAAGCTCAAAAACAGGCGTTGGAGGCGGGCGTTTCGACAAGCGGCTGTACGGTTCATTTTGTGGATGAAGGATGCGATACCGGTTCGGTCATTCTTCAAAAGGAGGTTCCGGTCAAACCGGATGATACCGTTGAAACCTTGTCTGCGAGAATTTTGATCGAGGAACACAAACTCCTTCCAAAAGTCGTTGACCTTTTGGCCCGAAACAAAGTAAAAGTCATCGGACGAAAAGTTGAAATCGAGGAATAAATTATGAAAACAAAAATTATTTTTTTTCTTTTAGTGTTTTTGCTTTCTTCATCCGCTCTCCAAGCCCGTTCTTCAAAAAAGATGACGCTCGGAATCATGGGGATGGGAAACATCCAGCTGGTGGATACCCAAACCAATCTCGACCCGGGACCGGGAGGGGGAGTTTTCTTTGATTATCGTTTTAACCAGCGCTTTTCAGTGACAGTCGACGCGTGGGCCACAACCCACGACGGTACGGGGGGCTCAGATGGAGATGATAGCATCCAGATTCTTGGCATCCCCACCATGGTAATCAAACTCTACTTCATGGACGACGATTCGAGCAAGTGGGACCCCTACGCCGGTCTGGGGATTGGCGCCTATGCCACAACGGAGGGATCGGTCCCCAACGGATCCAACGGCGTCGGTCTGGGGGGAAGAATCGATGTTGGTTTCGATTATCATTTCACCGAACTCCTTTCAGCCGGTTTTGGCGGCACTTTTCATTCGGCCGGAATCATCACCAGCCTGGATGGCGGCCCCACCAGCTCGCAGGCGATTATTCCTTTCTCGCTGACAGTGCGGCTGGGGTTTCATTTATAAGAACCTTCCAGAATACTTAAAAAAATGAAATAACTTTTTTTGGTTATGCCAAAAAAAGTATTTACTTTTTTTTGGGCATGCTTAATATAGTAACATGAGATTCCCCCGTCATCTTTCCTTGCTTCTCCATGACCCGGAAATGGGAAACACCATGATTCTGGTCAGCGGCCCGAGGCAGGTGGGCAAAACCCATCTGGCCAAGACCTGGCTTAAGGAAAAAAAGAGCGACGAGCTCTACTTCAACTGGGATGACGAGAAGGTGCGCCGCTCGTTCAGAAAAGACCCCTATTTTTTTGAGTCGGCGGCGCGCGCGCGCGGCCGGAAAGCCAGGATTGTCTTTGACGAGATCCACAAGCAGCCCCAGTGGAAAAATCTGATCAAAGGCTACTACGACACTTTCAGCG
>SBBF01000099.1 GCA_005240075.1 Nitrospira sp. | reverse complement strand
GAATAAAACGGATTATCGACTTTTCCCCCTCGTTCCCCTTTTTTTCCAACAATTTGGATTCAAACTCCCGTTCGGTTTCCCCCCCGTTTTTTGAAACAAGAATCATGAGGCCAATGGAGGTTTGGTCGTGGTATCCCTGATTGCGCCGCTCCTGTTCTTTCATGATTTCCAACCCGGAGGGGACTGCGTTGTTTTGGGCCAAAACAGGGGAGGCAAATAGGGAGGCCAAGATCAGAAAATATATTTTATATTTATATCTGAACATCGTGTTTTTTTTCAAACCGACCGATCTCATTTTGATATTTTAACGTCTGTCCAATTTCATCCAGCCCTTCCAGAAAATGCTGTTTGACCATCGGATCAATTTGAAAAGCAAATTCCTTTTCCCCCTCGGCCTGAGAACCGTTTGCAAATTGCAGTATGATTTTCTGGGCTGGCAGGTCGATGGTGGCCTGTAGACCTTCATGGGCATTAACGAGAGCCATGAGTTCGTTCGCTTCGCTGTCTGTCAGCTCAATCAAAAAGAGACCGTTCTTCACGCTGTTATTCCGGAAAATGTCGGCAAAGGCAGGGATGATATTTTGGCCCAACACTTTTTTGGGGGCGATCACCACCCGGAAACCGGCCTGTAAAACCGCCCAGACCGCATGTTCGCGGGAAGAGCCACATCCAAAATTGTTTCCGGCCACCAAAATGGAGGCCCCCTCGAATCTTTTTTGGTTCAATTCAAATTCAGGATTGGGCTGACCGTTTTCCAGATAGCGCCAGTCCTGGAAAAGATGTTCTCCATAACCTGTTTTCTTGATCGATTTCAGATAATCCTTGGGGATGATCTGATCGGTGTCGATATTGGCCCGGTCAAGAACCGCTATTTTGCCGGTATGTTCGATAAATGAATTCATAATATACCTTCCCGCTTCGCCCCTTTGGGGCTTCGCGATGAAGGGAGCTCTCGTGCTCAGAACGGGCATAGCCCGATTCTTCGTCAGAAAGCGCTCGAGTTCTATAATGACTTACGAGTCATAACCAGGTTCTTATATCAACAAAGTGTCCCTCTACCGCCGCCGCCGCGGCCATTTCCGGGCTGACCAAATGCGTCCGCCCCCCTTTTCCCTGACGCCCTTCAAAATTACGATTGGAGGTGGACGCGCACCGTTGGCCCGGATTTAATTTATCCGGATTCATCGCTAGGCACATGGAACAGCCGCTCATCCGCCACTGGGCGCCAGCCTCGGTGAAAATTTTATTCAGTCCTTCGCTTTCCGCCTGTTTTCGGACCGCTTCGCTTCCAGGCACCACCAACGCTGTGACGGAGGTGGCTACTTTTTTCCCTTTAAAAATAGAAGCGGCCGCCCGCAGATCCTCTATGCGAGAGTTCGTACAGCTTCCTATAAACACAACATCGATTTTTAGATCGGTCAATCGGGTTCCAGGGGTCAATCCCATGTAGGTGAGTGCTTTTTCCACATCGGATGGAGATAGGCCAGGAACCTGATCGGAATTTGGCACGGTTTGAGTGACATCCGTGACCATGCCAGGACTGGTGCCCCAAGTGACTTGCGGAGCCATGGAGGAAACGTCGATCGTGATGCGCCGGTCGTAAGAAGCCTTTTCATCAGAAGGGAGCGATTGCCAGAACGAAATTGCTTTTTCCAATTCTTTTCCTTTGGGCGTGAACGGGCGGTTTCCATTGGCGATATAGTGGAAGGTTGTATCATCCGGAGCGATCATTCCGGCGCGGGCCCCTGCTTCGATGCTCATGTTGCAAATCGTCATTCTCTGTTCCATTGATAAGGAGCGAATAGACAATCCGCTGTATTCCAAGACATAACCGGTTCCCCCGGCGGTTCCGATGGTTCCAATCAGTTTCAGGATCAGATCCTTTGCGGTCACCCCTTTGGGAATTTGGCCCTGAAAATCGACCAAAAAAGTTTTAGGCTTGGTTTGAACCAAACACTGGGTGGCCAAAACATGCTCCACTTCACTGGTGCCGATTCCAAAAGCGAGGGCTCCGAAAGCCCCATGCGTGGAGGTGTGGCTGTCGCCGCAAACGACGGTAGTTCCGGGAAGGGTCAGTCCCAATTCAGGACCGATCACATGGACAATCCCCTGCCGGTCACTGTCCAAACCGTAAAGGGGGATGCCGAATTCGGCGCAATTTTTTTCAAGGGTTTTCACCTGCTCGCGGGCAATCGGATCGATGAGGTTAAAACGATCCACCGTGGGAATGTTGTGGTCCATCGTTGCAAAGGTCAAGTCAGGCCGGCGCACTGCTCTGTTGGTTTGACGAAGCCCCTCAAAAGCCTGCGGAGAGGTGACTTCATGAATCAGGTGGCGATCGATATAGAGAAGAGTTTGCCCTCCCGGTAACTCGCAGACTACATGGTTTTGCCAGACTTTCTCGAACAGTGTTTGGGGCATAATGACAAAACTGTTATCACGCTCCTTAAGCGAAGATCAAGCGGATTGCAGGAACTTTCGTAACCGTGACGGGTCCTGTCCCTCCTTACCCCCAATCGACGGCTTCGATGTCGATGGCTTCTGCAACTAAAGTTGTTTTTTTCGGCTCCATCTGCAGGCGCTCATTGGGGGGCCCCCAGTCGGGCCACCCATCACGGTTACGATCTGCTTGTCTTGCAGTTTTTATTCTGAGAGTAATGCGGAATGCCCCGCATCACGATTCTGGCTGTTGGAAAACTCAAAGACCCCTTGATGGGAGAACTTCAAGAAAAGTATCTGAACAGACTGTCCCATTATGTGAATGTGGAGGTCAAATGTGTTCAGGAAGGCTTACAGCTCTTGAAGGCTCTTTCCGATTCGGATCATATTATTGTGCTGGACTCGAAGGGAGAAACGATGACTTCCGTGGGTCTGGCACAAGAGTTGCAGAATCTGGCCAACCGGTCGGTCAAGCATGTTGTTTTTGTCATCGGCGGTGCTTATGGCCTCGACCCGTCGGTCAGGAAGAAGGCAAACCGTGTTATTTCTCTCTCTGCGCTGACTTTCCCCCACGAATTGGCCAGGGTCATTCTCCTCGAACAATTGTACCGTGCTCACACGATCCTGCGGGGGGAAAAATATCATCATTAAATTGAATTTGTCCTCATCGGAGGTTGCTGATTTACGACAATTTTTATTAGCAACTTTTGTAATCTTGTGCCGATAACAGGGCTATGGCGTCCCTTTATTATGTGCTGGAAGACTCCGGCCTGTTGCGTCAGGCCATCGGATTGACGGATCCTCTTGCCGAAAACCATCCCTGGGAAGGCCCCGCCCAATTGACTGAAGAAGAATTGAATGAACCCGGCAATGAATTGATAGCCGCCGATTTTTTTGAGCTCGCTCAAACTTACACTGAAGACAATCCCCTTTCCGCCGAAAATTTTTATCAAGATCCCCTCCTTCTCAGACTGAGCCGAGGCTGGCTCGGAAGTCAGGAAGAACTGTTCAGGTCGGCGGTTGAATCTTCTTTTTATTCATCTGAATCAATTCCCGATCTGGGGTGGGATCAAACCTGCCCGCCTGATTCTCCAGAGGGCGGAAGGAGGGAGGATCTTGTCAACACAAATCCCTCTACGGTTGATTCCCTCAAAGGGGAGATCGATCTTCGTTTTCCCAGGACGGAAGTCAACCTGACCGAGGTAATTTTAGGGGACAGTTTTTTGGGGCGTTATTTTGGGGCTTATTTTGAAATCGGTTATTCCGGGCTTTTTCTCATCATGGAAGAAGGAGCCCGGGTGACCCATGATAACCGAGTCGATGCAGGAGCTCTTCAATGGGATTGCGGCGATAAGCCGCTGTTAAAGCTGGACGGTTTTACCCTGATGCTCATGCCCCCGTTGATCAATCCCATTGACATCAGCGGCGTGATCATCCGTGGCAACAAAATTCTCCTCACCTATCATTTCTACAAAACCTTTTCTCCCGGCATCAGTGAGAAAGAAAGGCATTTTGATATCACCTCTTTTGTGGCAGATCAACTCGATCGCCTTGATCCCGAAGGGAATGATGACCGCCGGCTGAAGGAAGTTCTCTTCAACGATAACGGAACTTTGAGAAGTGATCCTCCGATTCATGAACTTCAGGCGGCGGTGGTCAGGGCATTTGAAAAAGCGTCGGGCCAAAAGCCTTCCAAAAAATTGTCCCGTTTTGATCTTTTTTCCCGGCAGATTGATTGGGAAAAAATAAAAGGACAAGCGGTCATCAATGATCTCGAGATCGATTTTTCCAGGTCCTCTCTCGGTTCTCTGCGTGATCTTAAAGTCGAGGTGGAAGGAGCCGGCTTTTTTGGCGAGGGATCAAGCGCTGGATTTCAGGTGCAGGGGGAGATGCCCCTGAAAGTTTCAGCTCAAATGGAAACGGACGAGAACAAAATCGATCTGAAGCTTCAAGGGACCGCCTGGCTTGATTTTGACAGCCGGACCGGAAAGGGGGCGATCACTTTTGAGACGGCTGATGATTTCAAGATCGACAATCCAGGAACCCGGACCGATGGGGATTATGGAGGGAGAATGGAGGCTCATTTCCATCTTCCGGCATTTGATTCGTTCCCTCCGGATTATTCAAAACTTCTTGAAGAAGCGGTTTTTTCACTCATGACCGACATGGACAAAAATGGGTCCCGGTGGCTTGGCTTGTCGGCCAATGGAAAGATGGTGAGAGGAGACGAAGGGAATGTCACCGTGGCCGGAAACATTTTGGGAATGTGGGATGAAAAATTCAGAGTCAACACCGATTCCTCTTTTGTGGGTGCTTGGGACACAAATTTTGTTTCTGCTGCCGTTATGGGCGAAACAAAACTTTTGCATCCGGTTCTTGAATTTTTGGGGAACCAAACGCTTCTGGGGGTTACGCAGGATCCGGAGGGAACCGTCATGATCACCCTCCGTTCCGAATTTGATCTTTATGCAAGAGGGCCTGACTCAGGTAAGACTCATGCCGTTTTGGGGAATGGACAGATTGCCATCAAGCCGCTGTCGGACGGACAACATTATCAGGTTGAAATCGAGGGGATCACTGTTGATGTGACGAGAGGGCATTTTTGGCTGGATGGGGGAGCGGAGATCAATACTCTGGATCCGGGAACCGAGGCCAGTTTGAGCGGTTCATGGAAGGTGGCAGGGGATTCGCCGGCCGATTTTTCCAACGCCCGGAACTGGATCGGAAAAGGAACTCTGGCCCTGAAAGCCGCCCCTCATCTTGAAGTTCGTCAATATGCAAACCATCTCAGGGGAGAAGCGCGTCAGACAGAAGTTCTTCTTCTGGAAATAGGCGATATGCAGTTTGGACAAAACCCCTCTTTTTCGGGACAGATCGAAGCAGGAGTCACTCAGGGGAGTGTGGAAGGAATGGGGGGAGGAATACCATTCAGTGGGATCATCACCCAGGCGCGGGGGACGATTCAGGGAACCATTATTCCACGGGAAACAGAATTTTTAGTCCGGAGGGAAGTAACTCCCGAAATAATTTCTCCTCCTGTTCCAGAAATGATTTTTCCTGCGGCCGAAGAGGAGCCTCTTTTTGTTCAGCAACATGCAAGCCCCTTCCAGCAGGAGGCGACTCATCAGACTTATCGAAAAGTAACGTCACTGATCCCTCCGGAAGAGAGAATCAGAAATCCAAAAACCCGCCGCGAAAAAGTAACCTCTTTTTTTCAGCAGGTCATTGATGCCCTTCCCAGCCTCAAGGGTTTTGATTTCACCAAAGCCGACGTGCGGATTGCGCCAGATAGCGATTATCAGGAGGGGAAGGTAAAAATTCCTCTTTTGGGAGACAAACAAAATGGGATTCAGGTAACTGTTTTGGAAGGAACCAAAGTAGATCCTCAACAATCGTCCATTCTGGCGGAAGAGGGGAAACTGAAGGAATTCAGGCTTGACTTGAATCATCCAATCACCGTGGCCGGTTTGATAAAGGTGAGTGGTGTGGAGCTTAAAAGTTCTCACTGTCCCTTCACCGGGAAAGAACGCCATGATGTCATGGTCAAAACCTGTCTGGGAAATTTCAATGTTTTGTCTCTCCTGAATTTGATCGGAAATCAGTTTGATGCCTACGCCTTCTACAAGATGCTCAAGGAAAGATATGGGATTGATATTCCGCGGAACAGCGTTCCCCGCGATTTGAACCAGCTGGGGCTTTTTCTCTACGAGCTTTTCAAACTTTACGGCGACCGACTGGACAGCTTGACAAGGCCGGAGAGCGGTGCTCCCGACATGATTGCCATTCGGGAGTTGGGGGGAAAGTTCAATCTTCACTTAAAGCCTGGTCTTTCCATTGACATGAATGATCTGCATGCTGAAACCGATCATCGGGCCCGGGGGGCTTTTAGCGGAAAATTTGAGTGGAAGCCGGAGGAGAATTTGATTGATGTGAGAATGGCCCAGAAGGAAGGGGAGGCTGTGGAAGGGATTGTGGTTGATATGCAGGGGGACAAAGGGATGAGTGCGGTGTTCGACCGGATTTCGGCGATTCATTACCGCTCCAAAGGGGAGGGGAAGCAGCGGGAATATCAAGTCAGTGTGGGGGCTTCTCATGTTGACAATCTCAATGTCATCTACACCCCTGCGGGAAAAACCGAGCCGCTTTTTCATCTGGTATCGGGTAATGATCCGGCCAGCGGAGAGCACAGTTTTATTGAGGCAAATTCTTTTCAGGTCGCTCGCGTGAAAGAGGAGGATGGCGCATTTCATTACGAGGTCAAAGTCGATCAGGCCAAAGCTCATTCCCCCCACGGTCATGTTGATTTCAGTTATCAGGGGAGGTCGGGGCGCTACGATTACAGCGGGGGGAAGATCAACAATCTGGACATCAATCTTTTGGGCAAATCATTTCCGGGTGAGGAAGAAAACAATCCTCTCTACAGCGGTTTTGAAAAAATAGTTGTGAATGGGGACCTAGAGCATCCTCAAAATCCGAACGTGACTGACAAAAATCCGTGGTTGGTTCTTGATCTGGGAGAGGGGGGAGAACTTGTTTTCAACCGTCTGTCAATCCGCCGAGGGCATGTTCATGTTGAGACAGCCGTTGATGCGAGCGGGCAAAAGAGTCTTCCTATCGAATATTCCGGACTTGTTGATATGCTGGCAGACATTCCCAGTGATTCGCGATTCAAGGGGCTTGAGACGATTGCGGTCCAGGGACCAGCGCTGGTGACTTTGAATGGTCCGGAGGGAAGTATTGTCTATACCCCTTTTGATGGGGAAGATGATGAGAATCTTGATGTGACGGTTACCGGTAGCTTCAAGTTTCCGGTTGAAGGGGGAGAACTTCATATCAACCGAGTTGCTCTTCCCCTGTTGGAATTGATTCTTCATCAACAGAAAACCGATAGGGGTGAAACAACAATTCCCAAACGGTTGATTTTGGCCGATCGGCCGACTATTGTCGATCTCCATGGAATTTACACAACACCGGAGTGGGGACGCTTGGGAAGGCGTCAGGTTCAAATTCCGGAAGGGAGCCGGCTTACACTCAAATCCTCCCAAAATCTGGTTGTTGACATGGAAGCAGGGTTAAACATCTTGCCGATTGATCTTCACATGATGTTGAGTACAGAAGAGGGACGCCGATTGGCCCGCATCGAACTGATCGATTTTCTGGTTCAAGCGGGCCTTGTTCAAATCAAATCAGCCCGTTTTGAGTTCAAAAAAGTTCGCGATCATCTCCATGGCACCGAAATTTCTTTTGATGGTCGGGTTCATGATGTGGAGGTTGATACGAAACTGAGTCGTTGACTCCTGCTTTCCCACCCCCCTGAAAACTCCAGAAGGGACATTATTGTTCAATTCCGGCATTGATGTTTAATCTAAAAAAAATTTAAATTTTTATATTGTAAAATTAAAAAAAATTATTATAATATAACAATATAATTTAAATTTTATGGAAAGAACCATCCTTAAG
>SBBF01000030.1 GCA_005240075.1 Nitrospira sp. | reverse complement strand
GTCTTCACTACACGCTATCTGGTAGCCCCGACTCAAGAATTACCAAGACTTGCGCCCGAAAAAAAATTATCGGCAGGTCGAAGTGAGAAAGTCGGGTTAAGTGCGGCCTCGGGTGATATTGGCTTAGTTATTGAGAGAAGATCAAAGATGTGCCCATGCAAATCCGAGAGATGTTTGCCCGCAACCTGTATGATGTCATGAGTATTCATCATCAGTTGCGTCCCTTTTTAGACGATTTAAGTGATTTAATTTTTCGCAGAAGTGTTTGTGGCGCCACGTCTAGCTCCTCCAAAATCATTAAGCATTCGATAATATCTAAGCGCCTGTCCCCACGCTCAAATTTCGATACAAATGATTGTGGCTTCCCAAGACGACTTGCTAACTCCTCCTGCGTTAGACCGGCTTTTTCGCGAGCCTCGATAAGCAGCTTGAGGAACTTCTGATACTGTTCAGTGTAAATGCTTTTCAAATGGTGTTCCTTAATGCCAGTAAGCGTATAATCTTATTTCAGGATAATCCCAAATTAGGATATATTGCCATTCACCGTCTCCTCGCAACAGTGTGGAAGTTAGACAATTACCGGCAAGTGCCCACCCGCCCAGCCCGCCAAGTGTCCTCGGCCTGGGCGTTTTTCATATGCGGAGAGGGGGGGATTCGAACCCCCGATAGAGCTTTTGACCCTATAACGGTTTAGCAAACCGCCGCCTTCAGCCTCTCGGCCACCTCTCCATTTGTATAGCTTCCCGTCCCGCTTCGCTGAACGATGAAACAAGCCCTTTCTGCATCCGGTTGCCCACAAGGGAAGAAGCCGGGCCTCCCAGTTCTAAGATCGCAGGCCCCCTTCATCGCAAGCAAAACGAGCGGGAAGCCATATAAATAAACAGAAAGAAATCAGAACTTCAAGCAAATCCTAATTTCCATGCCTTCATTAAAACCCATTACTTAAGGTTGTCGCCCAAAAGCGTCTAAAAGGAACTTTAAACAAAATTTTTGTTTTTGATTTTATCGAGGATGATTTTTTCCGGCATGAGGGGATCGCGGGGGTTTACACTAAAATAAGCCTGTTGCTCGCAACGACGTTTGTGCACGATCAACCACTTTAAAATATCGGCTACCCCTTTGTTGCGCTTGTCTTTGAAGAATGGATCGTTGTTTAACGCATCGCGCGCTTTTTTGAGCGCGCGCGATTCGGAGGCGTCGTTTTCCTTGACCGCGTAATCAGGCAAATCATATTTTTTGATATCCTCGGGAAGCACTCCTAAGAAACGGACTTCCGGAGCGCTGAAATCAGAGTTGCGAATCAGGCTTCCAGCGGAGCCTGCCTTCAACGTGCGGAAAATATTCTGCATGGTGTAAGCGTCCAGATCTCCAAAAAAATAACAGGGAACATCCAACTGGTCCTGAATCAGTTTGGTCCACCCCCGAACAGCATTCGAGGGAACCCCTTGTGCCCCCAACAGAATGCAACTGTGTCGTTTGGTAAAACCGCTGTTGACCAAGGTATTGGCGGTGCCTTCTGACTCTACAATCACGCAAAAATCAATCTTCTTTTTGGCTCTGAGTTTTAAATCCTGCGGCCGGTTTTTGGGTTGAAACGGGGCGGTCCCCAGTCTGGAAAGATCGATGATCGCTTTGGTTCCATCGGGCATCGTTTCATGAACAACCAATTGCTGGCTGTAGGTCTGGCCGCCGCGGTCGTTGGCAAAACAATTCACATCTTCGCGGTAGCACTCCAGCATTTCACAGATAAAATCGATGATTTCGTCTGATTCGTTCTGGTCGGCAAAATCAAGGGGCTTTAATGCCGCGTTATGTTTGATTTCACCCTTGGCAATATAGTAAATTTCACGCTTGGTGTTGGTCGCCCCCACATCCAGATTCCTCAAAAGAATTTCCAGAATAAAGATAGCCCGCGACATTTTCTGGACGGAACTGACGTTCAATTCCGTCTGGACTTTTTTGTCGCCGGGGGTCAAATAGCCCACCTTCGGATTATAGAGAGAATTATCCAGCGTGCATTTGGTGGCTTCCAATACCGGACGCTTAGCCCTCTCCAAATCACGCAAGAGACGTTCGCACATATCAACGGATAAATTTTTGATGTCGATTCTTTTTGTCATAGTAATTGGGGCCCCTTCGGCCCGTTTGTTGCTATTCGCAATATTTTATTTCGGGCCTCAGATGGCCCCAAACCCCGCACTCGCACTGGCAAAGCCAGATGCTCGTTTACCTTTTTTTCTTTTTAGCGGCCTTTTTAGGTTGTTCCATGCCGGTCAGACTTAACTGTTCTGGTTCCATTATTCTACGGGTGACCCGCCGGGTCGCCCCTACCTCTGTATCTTCCGAGCTGGGCAAGATGCCGGTTTTTTCCTGCAGCTCCGCCAGTGCTTTTTCCGAATGTTCCACCGCCTCTTTTAATTCTTTTTCCGCCAGATGAGCCTCCCTCCCCAAAAGTTTGGCCAGTCCCTCCAGAGCCTTCTCCCTCCTCCCCTTGCCTGCTTTGACAATCCGGCAACAGCCATCGACCAATATCGGCCCAAACTGTTCGATATGCCGCCGCTTCATTTCCAGATCGGCTTCCTTTTCTTCACGACGAATGTGCTTGGAAAGCCTCTGCCCTGCCTGAATCATGGCGCGGCGAATTTCCTCCACCAGTTCGTCGCTGGCATCGACCGTTTCTTTGGAGGCATTTTTGAATTTGATAAAGGGGGAAACAACACTGATGGCAATAATATAGGGACCGTTGGGGAGGCTCTCCTTCGGCTGGTTTAACCCGTAAGTGCGCCAGTTGACCGACTGGACCGCTTTGGTCATGGCACAGGCCGCCTTGTCAAACTGCAAAGGCACCCGATTGGCGAAACGAAGCAGGGAGACCGTTTCTTCCTCCCCTTTTTCACCCCGATCTGAAAGACGGGCCACCGCTGTTTCCACAAGGACCGGCTTGAAATCACAGATGGTCGGCTTGCGCGAAACGACCGAAAAAAAATCAACCGCCCCCACCCGCTGAATACTTTTGGCCAGACTCTCCTCGCCAATTGCCAAAACACTTTTGGTGGAGGGAGCCATCAATTTTACTTTTTGAAGAGCTGAAAAAACATTTTTGAAATCGTCCTCCGTGGCCGCATCCACACTTTTTTCCAAAATATTTTTTTTAACTCCATGAGGAGCCAGCTCATTCAAAACTCCATCGGAAATTCTGGAAAAACCTTTCTTCAACCAGGCTCCCACCTTCACCCGGCCAAACAAATGAGAGTGCGCCATAAACTCTCCCAACTTCATGGTATGGGGATGAGGCTCCGTTGCCGGAGGAATTAAGGGAAGTTCTTCGCTCACGCGGGTCATTTCAACCCACTCCTGATCCAGAATTTTATACCGGAGAGTCAGATGCGGATTCACCAGGGAAGTGCCGTTCAAATAGACCAGCACCCCTCCTTCCCCCTGCAGTTGAATCCGGGCATCAATCACAAATTCGCATGACAATCCATTGGGGCGGTCCCACTCAACCGTTTTTTTATCTTTTAAAACCCCTTTGTTGTGCTTGATATCAACTTCTACCAGACATTGGACCGCCTGACGCATTTTGGCAGTTTTGGTGATGACAACAACTCCCCGCGCGTTGGTCAGCTGCGCCCAGGTCGTCACGGCGGAGATGCCGATCCCCTGCTGGCCCCGGGTGCAACGCCCCCGTCCAAATTTGGAGCTGGCCAGATATTCGCCAAAAACTTTCACCACATCGTCAACGCTCAAACCGGGGCCATTGTCCTCGACTTTGACCCGAATCTTGTCAGCCCCCTTCGCAGCCGCTTCTCCCAAGCGTTCCACGACCACCGAAACTTCCGGTAAAATACCGGCTTCTTCACAGGCATCCAGGGCATTGTCGACCGCCTCCTTGATGGTGGTCAAAAGCGCCTTGGTGTAAGACGAAAATCCGACCTGCTGGAGATTTTTGGAAAAATACTCGGCAGAACTTGCCGATGTGATTTCTTGAAGGGCTTTGGCCATGAAATAGTTATTAAGACATAAAAAAGAGATTTAATGCAAGCAAGTTGAATCAGATTTTAAACGGCTTCAATTTCATCACCAGAATCGGAGTCAAAAATACCTCACAAAAAATGGAAAGAAAAAGAGTCAAAGCGGCCATCCCACCAAACGTGATGGAAGGAACAAAAGAACCGAGGCACATGATTCCAAACCCGCCGATCAAAATGCACGATGTAAAAATAATCGCTGTGCCGATCGTCTCATTCGTAAGCCTCATCGCGGTCAAATAATCTTTTTCTCTTTTGAGGATTGCCTGAAAACGGGTCAGATAATGAATCGTATCGTCAACGGTAATCCCTACGGTAACTGCGGCAATCATCACGGTGGAAACATTGAGGTTGATTCCGACAAAACCCATCAACCCCATGGTGATCATAATCGGCAAAACATTGGGAACCATGCTGATTATCCCCACCTTGACGCTCTTTAACACCATCATCATCATCAGGCTCACAACAATGAAGGCAATCAAAAAACTCAAGATCTGGCTTTTCAAGATATTGTTATCCAGCCAAACCCACAAGGGGCCATAGCCGGTAAGATTGGCCTTCACACCAAGGGGTGAGAAAATTTTTTGAGCAAGTTGGCGTACTTCGTCCAGATAGGCTCCCAGTTTTTCGCTCGACAAGAGAACCGTCTTGAAAGCAATCCGAATTTGTTGATCATCCGAAGTTTTGTACTGGTCAATTTCGTGATCACCGGAACTGTCTGCCAGGAGAAGAAGCTGGGCGATTGCCTCCCGGGTGTCCGGAATCTCATAAAATGAAGAGTCCCCCTCATGAAAAGCCTGGTTTAACCGCTTGACATAATTGACAACCGAAACCGGCTGTCGGGTCGCCGGATTTTGAAGGGTGGTTTGCTGAAAAAGATCGACCGCTTTTAGTACCTCCGGCATTTTGGCGAGAGGTTGGGGATTTTGATTTCCCTCCAAAACCACTTCATAGGAAACCACTCCGGATAAATGTTTGTTGAAAAAATTGATATCCTGCCTGACTTTTTCTTTTTTGGGAAAATATTCTGTAAAATTGGTTTCGATGGTCAATCGGGACATGCCAATCAGCGACAAGCCGGATAAGACGGCAAAGACAAGCAAGACAAGAGGGGTGTAATGTTCGTTAAGGTGTGATGTGAATTTTAAAAAACGCTGGATTAAATTTCGATCGATATGAAGAGCCACTTCCCGTTTCGGTTCAGGCAGGAAGGAAAGAATAACCGGAACAAAAAAGATCGTCAAAACAAAGGCAATGGCAACTCCGATCGCAGTCAACGTTCCCAGGTGGTTAATAGGAGGAATGGAACTGCTCTGGAAAGAGATGAATCCCGCCAGTGTGGTAGCCGCGGTGAAAAAACAGGGGCGCCAGAGATGGCTGGCCGAAGCGACCAGAGCTGATTTCTTGTCCTGTCCGTGGCTCCGCTCCCGGTAGTATTCCAGCATCATATGAACCGAATCGGCAATGCAAACCGCAATCATGATGGGAACCACCATACCGGCCGTCACGTTCATCTTGAAACCCATCATCAAATAGACAGCCAAAACCCAAAACAGGACAATCACCTGAAGAAGGGTGGGAATCAGCGCCAAAAGAGCACTTCGGAAAAAAAGAAGAATGAGCATCACCACAACAACCACAATGGCTGGCATGAAAATTTTCTGGTCCCGGACCACCAACCGGTCAAAAGCCTCGTCAGTGATGGGTGATCCGCTGAGATGATAAGGAATATCCAAAGAATTGTGTCGCGCGATGACAGAGATTATTTCCTGCTTGAGCCGGGCGCTGGCTTCAGTCGAATTCGGAGTATTCACGTGAGCTATCAGCGTGGCCACCCGGCTGTCTTTTGTGACCAGATTTCCGACAAAATCAGGTTCAGAGAGCGCCTTGCGCCTTAATGCTTCGCTCATCTCCGGATTGTTTGGAATCTCCTCAATCAGCGGCGCAATCCGGATTTCGTCCCCCACCGACTCGATTAGCTCGGCATGGGTCAAGCTTGTCACCCTCTCCACATCGGGGATTTGTCTCAAATCCTCGGTAACATTAAAAACAAGGCGAAGCGCGTCAGGCGAAAAGGCATCGCCGAATTCAAAACCGATAATCACAAACCGGTCGTTGCCAAAAGTCTGGATGTATTTCTGATAAAGAAGATATGCGGGATCATTGTCCTCAAACCAGACCGGTAGGGAATTATCGGACACCCCAAAAAATTTGAAAAAAGGGATTGCTGACAAAATCCAGAGCGCTAAAATAACAGCCGACAAGATCCAGCGGAACTGAAGGCTTTTCCGGACAAGAAATCCGACCATTGTTTGAAGGGCTACCGGAGGGTGAGAGTGATGTCAATGAGCTTTAAAATCTTGATTGTTATCATGATGGCGCGTTTTCTGATCGGAGAAAAGGGAGCGTTTGCCGTGGATACTCCGGTTAATGTGGAAAAAGAATATCAGGAGGCGGTTGATCAGTTTGAATCTCTGAAAAAAAATCTTAACCCCTCCCTTGTTCTTTTGTTCGAGGAGGGACAAAAAACAAGGATACAGGGCTTGCACCGTCATCAACGAAAACTCAAGAGCGCATATGCTCAACTCAAAGAAAAAAAGGAATACTGGGACAAGGTTTATCGACTCTATCATGATCTCATCGACAATTATCGGGAGATTTATCCCGAAATCTCTGATGACGAATCACAAGAATTAAAAAAAGAGGCAGGCATTCTGTCTGCCGGCTTGATTAAGGGGATTGGGGAACTGCAACAGCGGTACAAAATCGGAACTTTTCCCATCATCCATAATTTGTTGATCGATGTGGGGTTCAAAAAACGGGGGGCTTGCAAGCATTGGGCTGAAGATCTGCTGACCCTTATCGACAGCTGGGAACATCCCCATTATACAAGCTACTGGGCCGAAGCCCACCCAGGAAATATTCTGGAACACAACGTGGCGGTATTGGCCCCCAAAAATACCAGCTTCGAAAAAGGCATTTTGATCGATCCCTGGCGAACAGCGGGCAAACCTTTTTGGATCAGGGTCAGCCAGGACTCTCATCCCTGGAGGCAATGGGGAGGGTACGAACCAAAGTAGCGTAAGATTCAAAGTGCAAAATGTAAAATGATGAATAAACGGGTCGAGTTTATTTTATTAATGCTCAGTTCCCTTTTTTTAACAGGGGTCCTGATGTCAGTCATCCTGCAGGGGAGAAACGTGTCCTTAACCGACGCGGCCATCATCACCCTCGTCGTCGAAAATCAATCGTTTCCCTTGAAGATCGGCCTCATCCCCTTGAGAATCTTTTTCTTGGTCTGGTCTCTTTTATGTCTTCTCTGGATTGGTGAACTTTTTGGAAAAAGAGAGGGGATTTTTTTGTCGCTGGCCGGCGGAATGACAGTATGCTTTGTATGGCTCCTACTCCAGGGAATTCCTTTTCTCCCTGTCCCTCCGGAGGAAGCGATATGGGATGCTACCTACAATACCCTTTTTGGAATTGACTTTCCGGTTTTTGCCTCGACCGCTTCGCAAATAGCCGCGGGCTTTACAGTCACCGTACTTATTTTCGAGTTGTGCCGCAAATTAACCCATGGGGGATTTTTGATCATCCGCCTCTTTGTGGCCTCCCTGGTGGGGATCGCGGTTCCACCGGTTCTGGAAGCTTTTTTTGCCGGTTTGTTTGAGGAATCGATCGGTTCCATGGTGGCTCTTTTGTTGACCCGCTATCTGCAATGGTTTTTTCTTTTTCTTCTGTTAACTCCCGTTTATTATATTTTGCTTGTTCCCTTAAAGCTGGTTGTCGGCAAAAAACACCGGGAGGAAGTGAAGGAAAGATTTGAAAAAAAGAAGCTGTTTGGACCCAAACAACCGGTCGATTTTTTTGAAAGCCACCAAGAAATACAGGAGAACCGGATTTGAACACAACTACTTTTGAGACCTCGCGAAAAACAATCCACCTGATGAGCCTGTTGGTGCCGGTGATCGCAAAATATCATCTTCTTTCGGCCCAGTTGTTACTTGTCTTTTTTATCGTTTTTTATGCTTTCTCCGAATGGAAAAAGGTCAGGAGAAAATATTTTTTCGCCCACAAACTGATTTTAAGGATGCAGCGCGATGACGAAAAAACGGAATTTGCCAAGGCTCCCCTCCTGCTGGCCACCGGCATTTTGATGGCCATCACTTTTTTCACATGGGAGGCAAGCCTCGTGGGAATCTACCAGGCCGGTTTTTGCGACACCGTAGCGGCTCTCTGCGGAAAAAAATGGGGCAAGACGAAAATCCCCTTTTTATCCAGAAAAACCTACGTTGGGTCGCTTGCCTTTTTCATCGCGGCTGTTCCCTTCACTCTTTTATTTCTCCCTCCTTCCAAGGCGATAGTCGTCTGCCTGTTTGGAGCTTTTCTGGAATCTCTCCCCTTTAAAGATTGGGACAATTTGAGCGTCCCTTTTTTCATCTCGCTTCTGGCCGATCAATTCTTGATAATTTCGTATTGAAGAAGGAACTTTGTTTTATAATTGAAATGATCGGACTGTCTGATGTAGTAAAATTGTTCTGCCCAGGGCGCGTAACTCAGCGGTAGAGTGCTATCTTCACACGGTAGAAGTCACAGGTTCAATCCCTGTCGCGCCCATGCCCCTGTAGCTCAGTGGATAGAGCGTCGCCCTCCGAAGGCGAATGCGGGTGTTCGATTCACCCCAGGGGCGCATTTCAATCAACCAGTTGTAAAAAATTATGATTAGTGAAGGGTGGACTGATGACGAAGGATCATTTCTTTCTGAAAACGAAGCTCTTCTTCTAGAACAAATAATCTTTCCGGATTTTTTTTAAGGAGTCTTTCCCTTGCAGAAAAATAAGCATCACGCTGAAATTCGATTTCCTGGATAATCACCTGTTTCTGGCTGTAGGGAATATAATCGTTCAAAGACATCAGGGCATATTCATGCGCAAAAGCCGATTGAGTCATTTGAGCTTCTAACTCCACCATTTCTGAATGCCCTCCCAATGTGCCAAATCTGTTCATGATATAATAGTCTTATGCAAAAAATGAACCAGGGGACACAAAATACTATAAGTAATTGAAATTATTTTATTATTACAAAAAAATAGTCCTGAAATTAACCATCAAAAATGGGGGGGAGACCCCCCCAAAAAAGGGGCAAATAAAAAAAACCGGGGAATGCAGACCTCACATCCCCTTCACTATTTTTTGGATTGATTCCAGCGGATTTTTTGATTGAAGAACGGTGCGCCCCATGACCAGATAATGACTCCCGTTTTTAAGCGCCTCCTTGGGAGTGACAACCCTCTTTTGATCATCAGGAGAATCGGAAGAAAACCGGATGCCGGGGGTGACAATTTTAAAGGGGGCCCCGCAACTTTTTCGGATCATTTTAGCCTCCTGCCCCGAAGCGACTACCCCATCCAAACCAGCCTTCTTGGCCATTTTTGACAAGCAAACGGTCTGATCGGCAACTGAACGGGAAATGTTGAACGGCGACAAATCATCGAGACTGGTCAGAACCGTCACCGCTACCACAAGGGGCGGCGTGATGTTCAACCGCGAGGCACAGTCAAGAGAATCCCCTTTGGCTCTTTTCATCATGTCAGCCCCGCCACTGGCATGAACATTAAACATCCAGACCCCCATGCGCGTGGCCACCTCTGCCGCGCGCCCCACCGTTTGAGGGATATCGTGAAATTTGAGATCCAGAAACACCCGCACATCGTGTCCCAGAATTTTGTCGACAATCCGGGGACCGGCCAAACAAAAAAGTTCAAAACCAATTTTAAAAGCGACTCCCGTTACCTTGAGATGACGCACGACATCGAGCGCCTTGATAGTTGAAGAAAAATCAAGCGCGATAATCAGAGGATTTAATGACATGAATGAGTTGATCCATTTTGATATTTTCTTTTTTCCCGCTCTTCCGGTTCTTGATTTCAACTTCCCCTTTTTCCAAACCGCGCGGGCCGACAACAATCTGAACAGGGATGCCGATCAAATCGGCGTCATTCAGTTTGACCCCCGCTCTTTCATCCCGATCATCCCACAAAACATCATCAGGATAGTTTTTTGAAAGTTCTTTATCAATTTTTTGGCAGGCTTCCATTATTTTTGAATCGGTCGAGAGGGAAACCAGAACAAACCGAAAAGGAGCCAGCGGCGCCGGCCAGATGATGCCCTGATGATCAAAACCCTGCTCGACAGTCGCTGCCATCGTCCGGCCGATTCCAATCCCGTAACATCCCATCACCATCAGTTGGACCTCCCCCTTTTCATCCAGATAGTGAGCCTTGAGAGCCTTTGAATATTTTGTACCGAGATAGAAAACCTGCCCCACCTCAATTCCCCGAAACAACTCCATCGTTCCCTGGCAACAACGGTTGCAGGTTTCCCCATTCCTTGATTCCGCTTTTTCAATATTGGCAGCATAGTCGCACTGACAGCACGAAACAATTTCATCCTCCCCCGAATCAGCCAGCACCTGAAATTCGTGTGAGAGGCTTCCTCCAATAGCTCCCGTTCCCGCTTCTACCGCCCGAAATTTTAATCCAAAACGGGTAAAAATTTTTTTGTAGGCTTCATAATAACGTCCGTAATTCTTTTTGGCCTCCTCTTCCGTCTTGTCGAACGAATAACAATCCTTCATGATAAATTCCCTCCCCCGCATCAGTCCAAATCGTGGCCTGATTTCATCCCTGAATTTGGTCTGAATCTGATAGAGGCTCAAAGGGAGCTGGCGATAGGAACGAACCTCTTTGCGGACAATATCAGTGATGATTTCCTCATGCGTCGGCCCCAGACAATAATCATGGTCATGGCGGTCTTTAAACCGGAGAAGCTCTTTGCCATAAACATCCCAGCGCCCCGTCTCTTTCCAGAGTTCCTGCGGGAGAACAAATGGCATGAGAAGTTCCTGCGCCCCCACCGCATTCATTTCCTCCCGGATAATCGCTTCAATTTTTTTGATGACCCGTAATCCGAGAGGAAGATAGTGGTAAATCCCGCTGGAAAGTTTGCGAATAAATCCGCCACGCAACAGGAGTTTGTGACTGACTACTTCCGCATCGGCGGGAGAATCCCGGAGAGTCGGCATGAAGAGATGGGAGGCAAGCATGAAAAGGATCTACACAACAGGAGGAAACCAGGCAACAGAATAATCAACAAAAAATGAAGAGCCGAAGCCGGTTTATTCGATAAACTGCAACTGATCAGCGGATCGCAAGTGGTAAAGTCCTGATCGACTCCGCAGGTATCCTCACTGCTCCCGGAATCAGAAGAACTGTCGCCCGAATCATCACTTTGATTGGAGGTATCGGAGGAGGTTGATTCTGTTTGGATCGTCCCCAGTTCCTCCACAGCACCGGCAGTGCACCCTTCCAGAGTCGCAATGTCCTCTTCAACAATATCTTCATTTTGTGACGAACAGGGACCAATACCAGAACCACCGGTCCATTGGGAATCAACCGGCTTGACGGTGATGGTATAACTCTTGTCCGGATCGAGGCCATAAAGGGTAAACGAGCCGCAATCTGACAAACATTCCCCATCTCCATCGGTGTAGCCATCTCCATCGGTGTCTTCAGCCGGCGCAAAGGCTCCCGAAACCACGGCAATCGTATCGGCCGTGTCATCGGTAACCGCCTGAACATCGGCACATCGCAATTCGTTTCCATCGGCATCGGTTAAAGCGCCCGACACAATGCAAAATTCATCCTCCCATCCATCCTGACCGTAAAGAGTCAGGGCAATGACGATGTCATCAACCGTTGGCGTGATCTGATCGGCCGCATCCACCGAAACAGGATACATGACCGGAATGTCATCGCAGTCTCCGGCAGCAGTCGTATCACAAGAAATTGTATCAGCCATCGCCTGATTGACCTGCGTGTGGTCAAAGCCAACCATATGCCCAATTTCGTGCGTCATGGTAAAATTAAGATCATCTTCGCTGAAGACAACGCCGAGATCTTCACAGTCGCCATTGTTTTCGTTTCCCGCAAGGCAGAGACAATTAAAGAGCGCCTGACCATCGGTATATTCGGTTTCATCGTCGCTAAAACCGTCCGGACCGGCAAATCCAAGGACTGAAAACTGGTTTCCATCTCCAAAAACGGCCACAATTATTTCGCCGTCGTCATCAAACATCACCGGATTCAAACCGTCGTCAATCCCCTTGTCATCGCTGGAGTCAACCAGGTAATCGGTGTAATTTGAACTGTCGATATCTTCTCCAATGTTTCCCTCTTCAATATCGAAATCCAACTCAATCCCGTCAATGATTTCCCAATAGGCCACATTTTCCGTTATTTTTTCCAGCATGTCTCCATTGGAAAAATCGGCGCACAAACCGCTTTCAGGATGGAGAGAAACCGCATTACTGGTGTCCCAGACAACCGGCGCCCCTTCCGTGGTCACGTAAAAAGGCCCCCCGGCAAAGGCCAAACAGGGAAAAAAGATGAGCAAAAAAAAGAAGAGAATCTTCAAATACTTACCCCCCTTATCAGGGGAATTATACACCTTCACCAACCCTTTTGACAAGGAAAAGCCCGAAAAGAATTAAAGTCATCAAATAACAAGAAAGAGGGATGTCAACCTGTTCAGTGAGAGAAAGAGTGCATCCAATGCGGACAGATTCAGTTGTATCACCGTCGTCGTCACCATCACCCCCATCCCCCTCTTTAATCCCTCCCGTAGAAGCGGTTTGAACGGTTCCCAGAGCCACGGTGCCGCCAGCAGTACAGGTCGTGACGGTTGAAATCTCTTCTTCTTTAATACCGGACAATTGCCCGGTCCCGCAGGGGGAAATGCTGGAGCCACCGGTCCAACTGGAATCAATCGACTTGACGGTAATCGTATAGTCAAGATCGGGATCCAGCCCCCTTAAAGTAAAATCACCACAATCGGACAAACACTCTCCTTCTCCATCGGTATAACCATCTCCATCGTCATCCGAAGCCGGTGCAAAAGCGCCCGACACCACCGCAATGGTATCCGTTGTATCGCCCGTTTCAGCCTGGACATCAGCACATCGAAGCGGATCCCCATTCACATCTGTCAATGAGCCGGTCACCGTACAGAGAGTATTCTCCCAAGTTGAATTGCCGTAGAGAGTCAAAGCAATCACTTCGTCATCCCGGTGAGGAGTGATCTGGTCCCCTGGATCGATTGATTGGGGATACATCGTCGGGATATCGGCGCAATCTCCCAACAGATCCAGATCGCAATTGGTCCCTTCGGCTAGCGCCTGATTGACCTGCGTGTGGTCAAATCCGAGCATGTGCCCGATTTCATGCGTCATCGTAAAATCAAGGTCATCCTCGGTAAAAACAATCCCCCCCATGCAAGCGTCGTTGGGATTGCCGTCCAGACAAAGGCAGTTAAAAAAAGCCTGGCCATCCACAATCTTCTCTAAGGTTTCGTCTGCAAATCCGTCCGGACCGGCAAAACCCAAAACGACAAACCGGTTAGCCGCTCCAAAAAGATCAGCCACAATGCCGGCATCATCATCAAAAATCACAGGGTTTAACGAGTCATTAAGGCCCGGATCATCCGAGGAATCGACATAATAGTCCTCGTAATTGCTGGCAGTCACATCCTCGGCAATGGAACCGTCTACCAGGGCAAAATCAAGTTCAATGCCTGCAATGCCTGACCAGTGCGCTACATTTTCCTCGATTTTGTCGTCCATCTGGCTATTTGAAAAACCAGCACAGGTTCCCCCTTCCGGATGAAGGGCCACAGCTGATGAATTATCCCATGTGGAGGCAACCCCCTCTTCATTCACCACAAAAGGGCCTCCGGCAAAAATATTTTGGGAAAAAAAGAGCCCTCCGGCGAGGGCTAAAAGCAACAAAAATTTTTTCATGATTACTCCTCCAGGATGGTTTTAATGGCCGATTTCAGGTCGTCATAGCTGTTGGTTGATTTGCCAAGAGCCTTGATCAGAGAGGGGCGCGTCTTCATCGAAGGGACAACCCATTTTCCGTTTTGTTTTTCTAGCACCATATGTCCCTGCCAAATTCCGATCGGAGCGGTGAGTCCTGTATTTTCGGAGTCGCCAGCCAACATCAAAAGATAAGTTTTGCCCACCTCATAAGAGGGGAGCCCCATTTTGGATGACACCTGAATATCCCCCGCCGATTCGCCCGTATCAGGCAACTGCGAAAAAACGAGAGTGTCAGAACCGCTTCCTTTGATCCATTCATCCACATCACCCGTTATATATCTGACCGTTCTCCCCCCTTCCTCACCCAGGCGAATATCAGTCACCGTAAGACGGACAATCCGGTCGGCCAATTCCACCATCTGCTTCAAGGTTAAAGTCTTGACTGACAAGGCCCCTGCGAAAGGGCTTGAAAAGAGAATAGTAAAAAAGATAAAAAGAGAGAAGAGTTTCGTTTTGATTTTCATATTTCCCCTTGTTATAGTAATTAAATGCGTCAATAAGCCTTAAAAAAAACCAAACAACTCAATAAAGAGTAACCCAACGGGGCTGATTCGTCAATGAATCGAATGGTCTTCAAATTAAAAAACGTATCAAAAGGGCATACAGTTCATCGCCTCGTTTTGTTTGTTCTTTTTTTTGGATTGACCTCCGCAACAACCAATGATCAGTCTGGAATCCAGCGAATCGCCAGAGCCGCCTCTTATATCCAGAATTACTATTACGATTCGCAGCGAATCCATCCGGAACGGATGATGAGGGAAGGGTTCATTTTTCTGGCCAAACTGGTGCCGGAACTGCTGGTGCAATTCCCCGAATCGAATCCGCGTGAACTGCTGGTATCAGTCGGCGATCAATCCCAAAAAATTGAAATCGGCCCGATTAACAAACTCTCCGATATTCTGGAACCGGTCTCCCAAGTTTTTGCGTTTGTTGAAAGTCATCTCCGCGAAAAGGGAAAATTGGCCCGACAAACATCTTCCGAAACAAAGCCGGAGGAAAGGGAATATGCTTTTATCAACGGCATGCTGGAAAAACTAGATCCTCATTCCAACCTTCTCCCTCCCAAAGCGTACGAAGAATTCAAAACACAAACTGAAGGAGAATACGGAGGTCTGGGGATTGTGATTGGAATGAAAGATGAGGAGCTGACCGTCATCGCCCCCCTGGACGGCACCCCCGCCATGAAGGCCGGGATCAAGGCGGAAGACAAAATTCTGCAAATTGATGATTTGTCGACAACCAACCTTCCCCTTCAGGACGCGGTCGACAAACTGCGGGGAAAAATCAATACCAAAGTCACCTTGATCATCCAGCGAAAAAACCAGGAGCCTTTTGAGATCACGCTGATCCGGAAAAAAATCGTGATTCAAAGCGTCAAATCCAAACTGGTCGTCAAGGAGGGAAAAAAAATTGGAATCGTCCGGTTGATCGGCTTTCAGGAAGATACCTTTGCCGATTTCTTGAAAAACCTTGATCAGCTGTATGAACAGGCGAAGGGAAAAGTAGACGGCCTGATCCTTGATATGAGAAATAACCCGGGGGGCCTTTTGGACCAGTCGATTGAAATAGCCGACGCCTTTCTGACAACCGGAGATATTGTGGCCACGTCGGGGCGCGCCACCGGCGAAGAAGTTTCCAAAGCGCGTCTGCAGGGGAATGAAATAACGGCCCCTGTGGTTGTGCTGGTCAACGGGGGATCGGCTTCCGCCTCCGAAATTGTGGCGGGAGCGCTAAAAGGAAACAAACGGGCTGTGGTCATGGGAACCAGAACCTTCGGCAAAGGCTCCGTTCAGCAGTTGTTCCCCCAGAAAGATGGATCGTCCTTAAAATTGACCGTCGCGGAATACTTGACCCCCGGCCGCATTTCGATTCAGGCGGTGGGAATCACGCCCGACATTCAGCTCCTTCCGGTTCATGTTGATCAAGATTTTTTTGATCTCCGGGAAGACGAGCCGTTTGGCGAAAAAAGTTTCGATGAACATCTTGAAAGCGCCCGGGTGATTGGAGAGACCAAACCTTTCTTTACCCTCCCTTTTCTGGAGAAGGAAAAAAAGAAGGAGGAAGAGGAACGGGAAAGCGAGCTCACAACCCCCATAGACGAAACCAATGATTTGGCCCTGAAACTGGCCGTTCAATTTCTTTCCAAAAGCGAGACAGGCGCCAAACAGAAAATGCTGGAGGCGGCCCTCCCTTTCTTGAAAGAAGAAACCAAAACCCAGGACAATCTGATTACGACTGCGTTGGTCCAAAAGGGGATTCATTGGGAAGAAACCCTCTCACAGGGGGGATTGACCAACCTTTCGTATACATCGGAAATAGTCAAAAAATCGAGTCCTGAACCGTTAACAGAATTTCCCGCCGGGGAAGAAGTGGTCTGGCAGGTAACCGCTTACAACAAAGGGCCTGATCCGGTCGTTCGTTTGATTGGCGTTGTGGAATCGGAGCATCCCCTCCTCAAGGAGCGGGAATTTGTTTTTGGAAAAATTCCCGGCGGTGGTTCTAAAACTGCGGAGATCCCGATCAAGATTCCGAAGGAAACACTCAGTTTTGAGGAACAGGCCACTATCCGGTTTTTTTCCTCCCATCAGCAACTGCTTCAACCCTATCCAGTCTTCCTTCGAATGACTGAAAAACCGAAACCCTCTTTTGCCTACAGTTTTAAAGTGAGGGATGATGGCACTCTAGGTTCCACGGGGAATGGTAATCATATTCCTGAAAAAGGGGAAACAGTTGTTCTCGATCTGACAATCAAAAATCAAAACCTTCACAGCGCCGAAGAAACGGTGGCCAATATTAAAAATGAGGAGGGAGAGGGAATTTTTCTTAAAGAGGGGAGATCGGTGGTCGGGATGATTCCGGGCCAGGGAGAAAAAGAAGCCAAACTGGTTTTCAAGATTTCTCCCGATTTTCCCAAAGAAAAAATGAAATTAAAACTGACCATTCTGGACCGGGCTACCCGCACCGTGATGAGCGATACCCTGGTTTTCCCTCTTCGGTCGGAGAATGCCGCCATTTTTGATCCCCCCGCGAGCCAGCTCCAGGCCCCTCCCTTGATTGAAATTGTCTCGACCTCCATCAGCCTCGATCGGCTTTCCATGAGTTTAAGCGGGTTTGTTCTGGATGATCATAAAATCTCCGACGTGATGATTTTTGCCAGCGGGGAAAAAACTTACTATAAATCGATCCCCGCACCATCAGACAGCTCCTCCTCCCACAAATTTTTGTTTGAGGCCGCCGTTCCCCTCAAGGAAGGGGCCAATGTGATTACCATCGAGGCCCGCGACAACCGCGAGATGGTGACTCAACAGAACATGCTCGTTGTGGGGACCCCCAAAAAATCTTACCTCAGTCAGACCCAATAATCCGTGTTTGTCGTTTTCTAGAAATTGGGTTAATATGGCACCAGATGTCGAAGAACTGGCTTTGCCAGTTCTGAGCTTGGGGTCCCCTTCATGGTTTGCCAAAGGCGAACCGGAAGGTATTTTAAAGGAGACTAACATGTTTAAAAATAAAGTGTTTTATTTGATTGTCATGGGTTTTATGGCGTTATCCGTTGGATGCGCCGCCTTGTCATCTTCTCATGATGATTCTGATGGAGACAGCGATGTGGAAACATCGGGAAACCCCTCGGAGGCCGCTTCAGCGGGGGTGAATGAGGTCTCTCAAACGCTCGCCTCGACCGTTTCAGCAGGGAGTCCGTCAGCCCTCGTCAAAAACATTGCGGGGGCCAGAGGATGTTTTCTGGAAGGAGATAATGTGGAACTCTCCATTGATTGCAATGATACCGATCATACCCTCTCAGTTGATTGGGTGATGAATAACTGCACCACGGAGGATGGGGAAATCACCTTAACCGGCACCCGTCATTTTGAAGTCACCAACATGGGGGACAGCTCCTGCCTTGAAGATTCCAACGAAGAGAGATTCTGGAGCATGGTTCAGGGACAGGGAGAAGGGTTCGGCGCGATTTTTGTTCATTCGACCGATCCCGATAACCCGACAGAACCGACAGCGAGCATTGAACGAACCTATGACGAGCGAACGGCCACGATTACCGCCTTTAGACGAGCCGAATTTTCAGATTATACCACTGAAGAAAATGACACCGGAGAAACGGTTCAAAACGTAACCGGAGCGGTTCAAATCAGCGCCTCGCACGTTGGGACGAATTCTTCCGACGTCACGATTTTTGATTTTGACATCTTTACGGATGATCCTAATACGGAGGAAACAGAAACGCTCACCGTCGGTTTCCAGGATGTGGAGGGAGATTATACAAGAACCATTGAAAGCGGCACAATTTATACCCAACGCAATCTGCTCGGTCAAACAGCCACTCATACTTTTAATCATGTTGTCTGGAATCCGACCGGAGAACTGGGGTGCGAATGCAACCCGATTAGCGGCACTATCGAGGTAACCGTGACTGATAATAACACCGGCGAAACGGTGGGAACAGGCCAGATCGAATTCACCGCGGCTGAAACGCTGGAGTGCGACTCAGCCAATTTCACCTACAACGGGACTCCGATCACTCTTCCACTCAGAAACTGCGAATAAATCCTTGGTCATGCCTCAGTTTTACTTGCCAAGAGAATGAATCCCCAAAGAGGGGGGTCAAGGAATGGAGCCGTGGGTGTCAATTTCTAAAAGCACGGTGACACACCATTTTGATTCTTCTTGACACTCCTTTTCCTTCGTTACATGAAGAGACATCCACGAAAAAGAACCAGGATTCATTCCTCATTATGTTCTCCACAAAATTCACCCGGCTGAAAAATCCGGCCAGTTGGAGGCGTCTTTCGATCGCCACCTGGAAGGCTCCCAATGATTCAAGCGTTTATGGATCGATTTCAGTTGAAGCCACTCCCCTTCTCCATTTTCTGGATCAAATCAACAAAGAAAGTCCTGTCAAAATTACCCTAACGCATTTGATCGCCAAAGCGGTCGCCACCATCCTTCAAAAATATCCCGACATCAATGGCATCATCCGGTGGGGACAAATTTATTTGAGAAAAAGCGTCGATATTTTCTTTCAGGTGGCCCTTCTCGAATCATCCGAACTTGACAAGCCTGATCTGTCCGGCGCCAAAATTGAAAATTGTGAGTCCAAAACTATTTGTCAAATAGCGAAAGAATTGGTCGAAAAGAGCCAAAAAATCAGAGGGGGAAAGGATCCGCAATTCAAACAGAGTCATCAACTCCTTCGCTGGGCCCCCACCTGGTTGTTGCCGATCATCCTGCGTTTTATTTCCTTTCTGGTTCATGATCTGGGAGTCAATCTGCCAAAATGGGGGCTTCCGGCTGATCCCTTTGGATCGGTGATGATCACCAGTGTGGGGTCGCTTAAAGTCCCCCCCGGTTTTGCGCCGTTGGTCCCTGTCAGCCGGGTTCCTTTGATTCTCTGCGTGGGGGGGGTGGAAAAAAAACCGTGGGTGGTTGAGGGAGGGGTCGCTGCCCGGCCGGTGCTCGATATCAACGTCACGTTTGACCACCGTTTTATGGATGGAGTCACTGGCGCCCGGATGTTTCATTTCTTTAAGGAGATTTTGGCAACGCCTGAGAAATATCTGACATAGATTTCACCAATCCGACCAACGTCGCCTGAGCCGGCACAACATCCACTTTGAGGTTTAAGTTTTGGGCGGTTCTTTTTGTAACAGATCCGATACAGGCAACCCGAACCCCTTGAAGATAGTTCGAAACATTCTTTCCCCCCACCAGCGAAACAAAATTTTCCACGGCTGATGAACTTAAAAAAGTAACCCAGTCCGGTTTGCTTTGAGAAAAATTTTTTTTGAGAGAAACCGCCGATTTTTTCGGGACCACCGTTCGGTAAGCTTCCACACAATGGGGTTTGGCCCCCATTTTAATCAAGGCCTGAAAGAGAGTTTGATCCGTAAGGTTTCCCTGGGGGAGCAAAACTCTTTTTATTTTTTCGCGCCTCAGTGCGGCAATGAGGGAGGAAGCCTGATAACGGCGGGGAATCAGATCAGCTGACAAACCATGTTTTTTAAGTTCCCCGGCTGTGGACAAACCAATCGCCGCGATTCTGATCGGACTTAGTGCACGAACATCCCGGTGAATTTTTTCAAAACGCTGCCAAAAAAAACTAACGGCATTGACACTTGTAAAAATAATCCAGTCATAGTTTTGGATTTTCCGGATGGCTCGATCGAGGGGAGCAAATCTCACAGGAGGGAGAATGGAAATCGTCGGAATCTCAACAACCGAAGCCCCTGCCAACTCCAGTTCCACTCTGAAAGGGTCCACCTGAAGAGAAGAACGGGTGATTAAAACTTTTTTTCCAAAAAGAGGTTTCTTCTCGAACCAGTTCAGTTGATCTCTCAGATTCACAACCGATCCAATAATCACAACGACAGGGGCTTCCAACTTGGCTTGTTCAACAAGATCAGGCAACTCTTCCAAAGTTCCACTAACCGTTTTTTGTTGGGGAAGGGTCCCCCAGGAAATAGCCGCCGAAGGGGTTTGGGGCGATTTGCCATGTTCGATTAAACGACGAACATTTTCTCTCAAGTTGGCCAGCCCCATCAGAATAACAACCGTTCCCATTTGAGCCACGGCATTCCAATGAACCTGAGAAAGAGAACCGGGAGATTCGTGTCCTGTAATGATCGCCAGATCGGCCGTAAAATCCCTGTGAGTCAAGGGAATCCCGGCATAAGCGGGCACACTGCCGGCCGAGGTGACGCCCGGAACCACCTCAAAAGAAATGCCTCCCTTCGACAACTCATAAGCTTCCTCCCCTCCTCGTCCAAAAATAAAGGGATCCCCGCCCTTCAATCGGACGATCGTCTTTCCTTTTTGAGCCTCACGGATCATCCTCTTCTCAATTTCTTCCTGAGATAGCCGGACTGTTCCCCCCTTTTTTCCAACAAATATCTTCTGACAACGGGAAGGGGCATAATGGAGAAGAACTTCGTTGGCCAGATGATCATAAAGAACCACATCCGCTTTGGATAAAAGCTGAGCTCCTCTCACCGTCATCAAACCGGGATCCCCTGGCCCACTACCGATCAAATAGACCTTTCCGATTTTCATAAACTTTGAAATTTTCTTCCGGACAGGCTCTGTATTTTTCCCATCAATTCCAATTTGGTGAGAAACATCGTCACACGCGAAACTGAAAGTCCGGTTTCTTCGACAAGCTGGTCAGGAGTCCTAGGACCCTCCAGACATTTTTTGTAAAGAACCTCTTCGTCAGAATCAGCAAAGGGGAAAATCTCAACTCTGTTTCTGGCTGGATAGCGCCATTCGGATAAAATATCCTCTCCTTTGCCAACCAGTTTGGCCCCCTGTTGAATCAGCACATGACACCCCACCGACAAGGGAGAAGAGACAGGTCCCGGAACCGAGAAAAGATCGCGGTTTTGATCGACAGCATAAGCCGCCGTAATCAAAGATCCACTTTTCTCTCCCGCCTCCACAACTAGAACGCCGCGACTGAGGCCGCTGATAATCCTGTTTCGTCTCGGAAAATATTCAGGCCTTGCTTCCATAGAATAAGGAAACTCGGAAATCAGAGCCCCTTTTTCAAGAATTTTTTCCAGGTAGCGTTTGTTTGCAGAAGGCCCCGCATGCTTGAGCCCGCTTCCCAAAACCCCGATTGTTTTTCCCCCCTGTTCCACGGCAGTCAGCTGGGCGGCAATATCAATCCCCAGGGCAAAACCGCTGACAATTCCAATCCCCTGTTGCACCAGTTCAGAGGTCAATCGTCGGCAGGACACCATCCCATACTCTGTTGGATGACGAGAACCGACAACCGCCAACCAATCCCGGTCATCAAAACTCTCAAGATTCCCCTGAATGTACAAGAGAGGGGGAAAAGCATGAATCTGCCGGAGTCTTTCGGGATAGCCCGTCTCGTTAAACAGAAGAACCTGAATGGACTGCTTTTCAAGCTCCCTGATTTCCCCTTCAGCCTTGGAGAGACAAGCAGCCCAATCTAAATTTTTGATAATCTGCTGGGAAACTCCAGGAATGTTCTCCAATTCGGCAGGTTTTGCTTCAAAAACTTTCTGCGCACTTCCAAAATGATGAATCAGCCGGACAAAACTGACAGGCCCCAAATTTTTTGCCTGATTCAAGACAAGGGAATAAATCTTTTCAGACAGGTTCGGTCTGTTGTCCACTGCCCGCTCCCTTTTCTCCATCAACGCGTTCTTTCAACTCCTTGCCCACTTTGAAAAAAGGGAGTCTTTTGGGTTTTACCTGAATCGCTTCACCGGTGCGGGGATTCCGCCCAACGTAAGCCCCATATTCTTTGGGGAAAAAACTGCCAAATCCGCGAATTTCAATCCTCCCCCCCGTCGCTAACGTTTCGGTCATCGAATCAAAAATAAGATTAATTACCTCTTCCGCTTTCTTCCGAGGCTGGTTCAACTTTGCCGCCAGGATATCGATTAAATCAGATTTATTCATAATATTTGGGGCCCCTTCGGCCCGTTTGATGCTATTCGCATTATTTTGTTTCGGGCCTCAGATGGCCCCAAGCCCCGCGCTTCGCACTGGCAAAGCCAGATGCTCCGCTTTTTTCTTCATAAGTAACTAAAATTACTAACAAAGTACCAGTTTTCTGACCAGACGTCAAGTGGGGGAACTAGTTTTTTTGCCGGTATTTAACCCGCGTCTTTGTTGAAGACTTGGTTTCAGTTGTGCTTTGTGCTGGTTCTGAAGAGGTTGGGGAGACTGTCTCTTGAGTCACGGTTTCCGCTGGATTGGGAACCATCGTTCCGGCTGTCGGAAAGGTTCCCTTGTAGTCCAGAAGTTGGTGGGCATGATTGGCAATCGATTCACGAATCAATTTTCGTTGATGAGGACCATAGTTGTGTTCGATAAAAACATTTCTCTCTTCAATTTTTCTTTTGAGAATGGAGAGGTAATCCGCTTTTTCACGAATAATGTAGGGGGTGATGAAAACAATGATATTTGTTTTTTCCTTGAGAGTAGTCTTGTTTTTAAAAAGCTGTCCCAAAATCGGAACATCACCAATCAAAGGAACTTTGTTGGTTGTCATCGACAGACGGTCGTCAATGAGCCCCCCGATGACAACAGTTTGTTTATCGTGAGCCACCACAACCGTTTCAACCGAACGTTTGGTCAGGGTCGGCCCCAGGTTCTCATCGGTTGCAACCACATTGGTAATTTCCTGCGAAATTTCAAGCTTGACCGTATCACTCTCTGAAATTTGTGGCGTGATCTTGAGAATAATACCGGTATCCTCCCGCGTCACATTAAAACTGGTAACCCCCCCCGAAGAAACCGTTGTCCCGGAAGGGGTGGGAACCTCTTCCCCCACCTGAATTTGCGCCTCTTCATTATCGAGCGTTAAAATACTGGGAGTCGACAAAACATTCACATCGGTGTCCGTTTGCAACGCTTGAATAATAGCACTGACCGCCGGAACAGAAACGGATGATCCATCGCTTAACGTAAAATCAATTGTGTTTTCTGAAATAACTCCCCCCGCCAATCCTCCGGCCGCTCCGGCAATACTCGATATCGTGCTGGTGGCCAGCGGAAGCACCGTCCCAAAACCGCTCATGTCGCTTCCAAAAAGTTGGAAAATCGTTCCAAAATTTCCTGAAAAACCGGTCTGCCTGTTTTTATTAACAGACAATTCCATCACAATCGCCTCCAGATAGACCTGGCGTCGTGGAATATCAAGCTTGGCGATCACCATCTCTACCAATGTTTTAAAATCTTTTGGCGAAGCAGTAATGATGAGTGAATTCGTTGCCTCATCCGCCGTTACCTTGACTCCTCCTTCCAGTTCTACCGCTCCTGATGAAGAGCTCTTCTCCCCCTTCGATTCAGCGGTGGAAGCTCCCGAATCATCTTTTTTGATCGTTGTTTTTTTGGACTTTGAACTATCGGAAACAAGCGAGCCCAAAACGTCGGCCAGTTCCTTAGCATCGGCATGTTTCAAATAATAAACATGAATGGCCCCTTCGGCTTCTGAAACCGAGGTGTCCAGACGCGAAATCAACGCCTTGACTTTAATGATAGCCCTTTTGGTTCCCAAAATAATAATGGAATTGGTTCGTTCATCCGTGATGACTTTCGAAATCGAAGGGAGTTCCTGAAGTTCCGCCTCCCCTCCCCCCTTGGCCCCCCGCCGGCTTCTGGTGGCAGTCACCTTGGAAGAACCACTTGATTCCTGTTCAAACAGCTGGGTGATTTTCTCCGTAATGTCCTTCGCATCGGCGTACTGGATCGGAATAATCTCAATCACTTCTTGTGGCCCTTCCTGATCCAATTCCCGGATGATTTTCAAAATGCGGTCAATATTCGAGCCGGTATCGGTGATAATCAGGGAATTGGTGGCCGGATAAGCAAAAAGATTGCCATCCTTGGAAACGAGCGTCTTGACAACCGAAGAAATTTCATTGGCCGAAATATTTTTTACCTGAACAATCCGGGTGATGAAACGGTCGGTCATCGGTGTTTCATCCTTGAAAATATCGAGCGGCTTGTTGATCGCCTCTTTGGTGGGAATAACTTTGATCAAGCCGGCAGGAGTCGCCACCGTCGTGTAGCCCATCACCTCCAGGGCGGAGAGAAAAGCCTGATAGGCCATGTCTTTGGTCATCGGTTTCTCGGAGATGATGGTGATTTTCCCCTTCAGAGAATCATCAAGCAAAAAATTGGTCCCGGTTGCTTTGGAAATCTGTTTGATGATTTCGGTAATATCGGTATCGGTGGCGTTCAGGTAGATTAATTCTTCCCCGGTTGTTTCATCCGTCAACACAGGAGTCGTGGGGATTGTTTTTTCTTCCTCCGGTCCGGTTTCCTCCCCCGTCGGCTCCTGAATCTTGTCCGGCGGATCCCCCAGAGGGCCATATTTCTCTATGGCGGCCGGATCAATAGCCGCAACGCTTTCAACGGGAGCCGCCGTTTCTTCTTCCCCTTCCGCCCAGACAACAGCCGCAACAACAGTTCCCGCAAGGCAGCCAATCATCATGAGGGTTTTGGTCATTTTATTTCATACTCCATATTGAACACAGTCCCTTTCCGTTCCACTTCGATCACAAATGTACTTTCGGTTTTGAGTTGATTGAAAAGTTCTAGCCCCTTTTTGATATCGAGTTCATTGCCATTGATTTTTTTCAAAATATCCCCCCGCTTCAATCCCAACTTGGAGAAAATACTTCCGGAACGAACCGAAAGAAGCTTGAGCCCATCGGGATTTCCCTCTTTGAAATGAGGGACCGCCCTGACCTGGGTGTAGAGCTTGTCCATATTGGCCATCGCCGCCTCGATTTCAGCCCGATCGATAACAAACTTTCCTTCCCCTGTTTCCTCAATTTTTACCTCCTCGGCTGGTTCTTCCTTCTCATTCTTCCTGGTTTTTTCTTCTTTGCTTTTTCCCCGGTCATGAGAAGCGGTCCGCTTTGCAAAATCTTCCAGGAGAACATATTCAAGGCGCCCCTTGTTTGAGAACTCAACCCGATCGTACAAAATCTTCAACACTTTGGTTTCGGGCGCAAATTGTTTGGTGTCATTGACTGTATAGACATCCTCCTTTGCCTGTCCTCCCGATATGACACAAGTCGAACGCTGATCCATCCCTCCTCCCACAGAAAAAGTGGAGAGGAGTTTAATCGACAAAGAGGTGGGAACCGCTTCCCCTGTTAAAACCTCCGTTGTTTCTTCTTCCTCTTCCGGCTCCCCTGTCGATAAAATGGCCTTTGAATTAAACACATTTCGTTCAATGACCGGTTTTAACGCTTCCGGATCTTCTGCCGGAGCCAACGCCCCTTCTTCCCCTTTTTCAGTCGTTGGGGGGGAAATCAGGAGAGAAACATCTTCTCCCTGAAGTTTGAGCGATACAAGTCCCGCTGTCATGCTGGCCAGAAAGTAGGCGCAAAAAATGACCGCCACCAGACTGACCAGCCACATATACTTTTTGAGTGAAATGCCCAATGGTCATTAAGAAAAAAACGGCACAGGAACGAATGGGAAATCGTAAATCACTGCCAACGTAACAAAAAATAAAAGATTACGCAAACAAAATAGTTTGCAACAGCCCTTGACAACGAGTAAACAGCGGCTAACTTAAGTTTGAAGGAGATTTTTATGCCATCAAAAAGTCAAAAAGTCATTGGAATCGATTTGGGAACAACCAATTCATGCGTCGCCGTCATGGAGGGGGGGGAACCCAAAGTCATTCCCAACCAGGAGGGGGCCCGAACAACGCCGTCCGTGGTCGCCTTTACAAAAGATGGCGAAGTGCTGGTAGGACAGGCAGCCAAGCGCCAGGCGATTACCAATCCTGAAAATACAGTCTATTCCATCAAGCGCTTTATGGGACGGCGGTATGAAGAAGTTTCTGAAGAAATGAAGCTGGTTCCCTACAAGGTCATCAAAAGATCCAACGACGATGTGGCGGTCAAGGCGGGGGATAAAGAATACGCCCCTCCTGAAATTTCAGCAAAAATTCTAATGAAACTTAAAAAGGCGGCTGAAGATTATCTGGGAGAAACAGTCACCGATGCCGTTATTACCGTCCCCGCTTACTTCAACGATGCCCAACGCCAGGCCACCAAGGATGCGGGCGTTATTGCCGGACTTAATGTGTTAAGAATCGTCAATGAGCCGACCGCCGCTTCGCTCGCCTATGGGCTGGATAAGAAAAAGGATGAAGTGATTGCCGTCTACGATTTTGGAGGAGGCACCTTTGACATCTCCGTCTTGGAGGTGGGGGAAAATGTGGTGGAAGTGATTGCGACCAACGGTGATACCCATTTAGGAGGAGATAATATCGATCAACGTTTAATTGATTATTTAATCGCTGAATTTAAAAAAGATCAGGGGATCGATGTCTCCAAAGATAAAATGGTTTTGCAAAGGCTGAAAGAGGGGGCCGAAAAAGCCAAGATCGAGCTTTCCTCCGCGCTTGAAACTGAAATCAATCTTCCCTTCCTGACCGCTGACGCGTCGGGCCCCAAACATTTAACTCTCAAATTAACCCGCGCCAAACTGGAATCAATTTGTGAAGACCTTATTTTGAGGTCCTTTGAACCGGTCCGCAAATGTTTGCAGGATTCGGGAAAGAAAGCGGCGGATATTGACGAAGTGGTTCTGGTGGGAGGGCAAACCCGAATGCCGAGGATTCGGGACGAAGTCACAAAATTTTTCGGCAAGGAGCCCCACATGGGGGTCAATCCCGATGAAGTGGTGGCAGCCGGCGCCGGAGTCCAAGGGGGAGTGTTAAAGGGGGAAGTAAAAGACATGCTTCTTCTGGATGTGACCCCTCTTTCTCTGGGAATTGAAACATTGGGGGGAGTGATGACCCGCTTGATCGAGCGAAACACAACCATTCCTACCCGTAAATCGCAGATTTTTTCTACGGCAGCTGACAGCCAAACCAGCGTGGAAATCCATGTCCTTCAGGGGGAACGGGAAATGGCGAGAGACAACCGGACGCTGGGACGCTTTCATCTGGACGGCATCCCCCCCGCTCCGCGCGGCATTCCCCAGATTGAAGTCACTTTCGACATCGATGCCAACGGCATTGTCCATGTCACTGCCAAGGATAAAGCGACCAATAAAGAGCAACACATCACCATCACCTCTTCTTCCGGTCTCAGCAAGGATGAAATCAACGAGATGATCAAATCAGCCAAGGAACATGAATCGGAGGACAAAAAGAAACGGGAAGAGGTGGAAGTCAAGAACCGGGCTGATGCACTGGTTCATGAAGTTGAAAAAAACCTCAAAGAGCATGGATCCAAGCTGGCTTCTGAAGACGTGAAAAAAGTGGAAGAAGCGTTAGAGGCGACCAAAAAAGCGATCGCCGATGAAAAACCAGATAAAATTAAATCGTCAATGGAAGAACTCCAACAGGCGGCGTTTAAAATTGGCGAGGCAATGTACAAAGCCAGCACACAATCGGCAACTGAAGGAGCCGGAGAACCACCACAGGGCGCGTCAGACGAAAAAACCAAAAAAGATGATAATGTGGTCGATGCGGAATTTGAGGAGTCTAAATAATGGGGGACTGGCCGCTGGCCTCCCCCAAACCCCCTGGGTATTCGCTCGAACGGGCAAAGCCCGATTCTCGCTCATTACAAAATAAACAGTGATCTTCCGTCAATTGAGGGGGGAATTTTCTTTCCTGTCAGTTCAAGAATCGTCGGGAAAATATCCACGGAACGTTTCGGTTTGCGGATCATCCTGGTACTCATTAAAAAAGGGGTTTTCATATGTTCGGGGCAAAGGGAGCCGTGGGAGGCTTTGTGTTCGGGATGTTCATATCTTTTTCGCAAATCATAACCGGGGTTCGCCGATAAAATGATATCGCCGGACCGGGGAGATGAAAAAATCTGATCTAATTGGACAAAAACATCCGGAAAATGAGAATTCAAAGTAATATCCAGTGACTCTTCAATTGTCATTATTAAACTATATGTTTTTAAACATAAATTTAATGGATCATAACGATCAAATTGGTAGTCGATTTTTCCGTTATTGACCTTGAACTTTCCCTGTCCGCGAGAAGTGAGAAGATGAATCGATCCATCGACCCCTCTGCAGGCGACCAGACCAATTTCAGGGCGGTTTCTGAATTCCTCCAGTAAAAAACCATTTTCAGTCAAATCCTCATAATAACAGGGCCTCTGCCATCCGTCCGGATGCTTTAAATAAACATGACACATGCCATTGCCTGAAACCATCGTCGCCCCCTTGAAATTCCGTTTGAAAATCTGGGTGTAAAAAAAAGTCTTCATCCCCTTCTCTTCCAGATAAGGCCCCACATCAAAATGGGTGTGGGTATCCGATAAACCATGATCGCTGACGACTACCAGCAAAGTCTCTTCCAACCATCCCTTTTTTTTAAGTGCGGCAATCACTTCGCCAATATGACCATCAATGTCCCGATAGGCCTGAATAACACGGGGATTAAAAACACTCGACCGATGTGAGTATTCATCAATCGAAGGGAAGACAGCAAAAATAAAATCAGGATCTTGATCGAGTGAATTAATTATTTTTTTCGTGACAGCTGAGTCGACAAAAGACCAATGATCGGTTAAATGGGCATAATAGATATACCAGATTCGACTGTGTTGCGTCTTGTTGTTGCCGGCAGGAATACCGCGGAAGATATTGTTGAGAATATTAACCGGATTTTTATAAATGGAAAAAGCCGTTTGGATTTCTTCCTTTATATCCCTGTTGAACAGAGTGGTTTCCAATCCGACATAACTCCGGAAACTCTTGAAAGACCAACCGTGACGCGCGTAATGAGCACGGTCAAACCAGCGGATACCGGGAACATTACAGGTTCCCGGATAACAGCCGGTGAGATAAGGAAGATAAGCAGGCCCGGTGGTTGAAGGAAAAGCGGTCAGAATAGTCTCAAAGGTTCCCCCTTCGACCAGATACCGGGCCAAGTTCGGAAGATTACCCCTGTTTAACTCCTGACAAAGAACATCCGGACGGGCGCCATCAGCCAAAAACAGAATACAACGTTTGAATGTCAATCCATCTCCTTCAATTTCTTTTCCATCCGGGCCACCAGTTCCTGAAAACTGTATTTTCGGATAATGGTGTCAAACTGGAATTTGTAGTTTTCAACCAGCGAGGCTTCATCCACAATGACATCAAAGATTTGCCATCCCCGCGGGGATAAAAGGAGTTTATAGTTGATGTTTAAATCAATTTTTTCGGACGGAACAAAAAGTTTGGTGGCGACCATTGCCTGGCTTTTTTCAGAATTTAAAAACTTCTCTTCCTTGTAAACAACCCGGTAGGGCTTGGCTGATCCCTTGACCTGCTCCTTGGATAAAATGGCCTTCTTTTCAAGGAGGCTCGTCATCAAACTGGAAAAAGAAGATTGCTGATCGGCCGAAATTTCATTCCAATGAACATCCAGCGCCAGCTTGCAGAGCTCGTAGATGTCAAACGTCCCTCTGATAATCTGTTGTTTCAATTTTTTGTTCGCCTCCAGATCCTCCGGCGTCACATGGGGCCCGGTTTTGTACGCCTCCACCTTGCGATCCAGCTCCTTGATGGAATCGAGAGGCCCCAAAGAGCTGGCAGGAATCGGCTGTTCGGCAACAGTTTCCGTGGGAGGGGGGATTTGGGTCTGCGGGGGAGCCGAAACTTTTCTTTCCCCACATCCTCCCGCAAAAAGCCCGACCGCCAGGAAACCACAAATTATTTTTTTCATCTTCTATTCCTTTCCATATTCCCGGCCCAAAATGCCGGTCTTCTTTTTCAAATCAAAAACAGCCACATTGTAGTTGTAAATCGATTCAAGTTCTCGTCCCTGAAAAATCAGATAGGACTGCAGGGCATCGTAATAATCCTTTTTTTCCCCCAGGCCGATTTCGATGTTGCTTTTGGTCAAAAAAACCATCTGGCGGGCCGCCTTTTTTTCCTCCCCGGCTTTCATCATTAAACTGCGGGACGATTCGATTTCAAGATACGACTGCTGGATTTCAAGCTCCAATCCGCGGATGGCCGCCCGCTTGTCATAGACAGTCTTCAACAGATCGGCTTCAGCCTGTTTGACCTTGGAAGAAGTCTTGACATAATCAAACTCCCCTTTGAGCTGGAAACCGACTCCCGCTTTGGTAAAATTGAACGGATTGGTGAAATTGTCCTCATCCTCCTCTCCCGTAATACCGGGGGCCCGTGCCACATCGACAAATCCCCCCACCCCGAGATTGGGGACATAATTAAGCTCCTCCAGCCTGATTTTTTTTTCTTTGGCCTGAATACCGGCATTGAGCAACTGGTACTCCGGTCGGTTGACGCGCGCCAATTCGATATACTCTTTCAATGGACGAAGCTCATAGGCAACAGGAATCAAATCGAAAGAACGGATATTCAGATCAACATCGTCCTCCAACCCCAACAGGAGCTTGAGTGCCGCAATCGCCAAAGCCTCCTTCTTTTTGGCCTCCTCCACTTTGCGCTCTATCTCAAACAACACAAGTTTCAACTTTAAAATGCCGATCTGATCCACCACTTTTTCTTTTTTCATCTCTTCAATTTTTCCATGCAGTGTATCTTTGGCTTTGGCCCCCAGATCCAAAAGCTCTCGGGCTAGAATAATGCCATTGTAGATTTGGTAAATTTTAAAGATCGTTTCATTCGTTGTTTTGTCTCGGGTAAACCAGGAGGCATGAATACCAATGTCGGCCAGTTCCTGGGCTGTTTTGATTTTTCCAAAGGTGGTCAAGACCGATCCCACTTCCATTTTGAAATTGTTCATGACGCTGATATCGCCCGAAAAAAAACTGTCCGCCAGGTTATCGATATCGCGGGGGACCGGAGCCACCTTGTGCTCGTATTTGATTATGGGAATACTCCGGGGACTTGCTTCTCTTCTCTTGGCCTGCGATAAATCGATGTCATGTTCGGTGGCCAGTATTTGATTGTTGTTCTCCAGAGCCATTCGCACACATTGGGGAAAACTTAAACGGTAGACCGGGTTAGCCTGTACGGCAGCCTCCTCAAAAAAAAATGTTAAAGCAAAAATCAAGATCAACAATCGATAAAACACTCTCATCCCCCCATCATTTTTCGAATTCTTAAGCGAAGGGCGTTTAACTTGATGAACCCTTCCGCATCGGCCTGTCGATAAATCGACTCTTTTTCAAAAGTCGCCATGTCAGGGTTAAACAGGCTTTGAGGAGCCTTTCTTCCCAACACAATCACGTTTCCCTTGTAGAGTTTCAACCGAACCGTCCCCGTCACCCCTTTTTGAGCCTCGTCCATCAAGCCCTGGAGCCATTCTCTCTCCGGTGCAAACCAGAATCCGTAATAAACCAGTTCGGCATATTTGGGAATCAGCGAATCCCGAAGGTGCAACACCTCCCGATCCATCGTGATCGACTCCAGCGCCCGATGGGCCGCATGAAGAATGGTCCCACCGGGAGTTTCGTAAACCCCCCGGCTCTTCATGCCAACAAAACGGTTTTCTACCAGGTCCACCCTTCCAATTCCGTTCTTGCCGCCAAGTTCATTCAAACAAGTGAGCAACGCTCCCGGCTTCATTTTTATACTATTAATAGCGACCGGATTTCCTTTTTCATATTCAATTTCCACTTCGGTCGGTTTGTCAGGAGCTTTTTCGGGAGAGACCGACAAAACGAACATGTCCTCGGGAGGGGCCTTCCCGGGATCCTCGAGAATTCCCCCCTCAAAACTGATATGGAGAAGATTTCTGTCGGAACTGTACGGCTTCGATTTGGTGACCGGAACCGGAATCCTATGCTTTTGGGCATAATCAATCAGAGACTGACGCGAATTGAGGTTCCACTCCCGCCAGGGAGCGATGATCTGAATATCAGGCTTCAAGGCATAGTAGGTCAGTTCAAACCGGACCTGATCGTTCCCCTTGCCGGTGGCACCATGGGAGACCGCGTCGCATTTTTCTTTTTCCGCAATTTCAATCTGTTTTTTGGCAATCAGCGGGCGCGCAATGGAGGTCCCCAAAAGATAAGATCCCTCATACACCGCATTGGCCCGGAGCATGGGGAATACATAATTTTGGGCAAACTCCTCTTTTAAATCCTCGATATAAATCTTGGAGGCCCCTGTTTTTTTGGCTTTTTCATCCAGATGGGTCAGCTCTTCCCCCTGCCCCAGATCGGCAGAAAAACAGACCACCTCGCACTGATATGTCTCAATCAGCCATTTTAAAATGACCGAGGTGTCAAGGCCCCCGGAATAAGCAAGAACAATTTTTTTGATTTTGGGTTTCATAATTTCAATGTAGGGGCGATCTCGCCCCACGGGGGCTCTGTGATCGCCCTCGTTGAGGGGCGAATACAAGATTCGCCCTTACGTTAATAATTTTTCGAGCAACGCCATCTGAACATACAACCGATTTTCTGCCTGATCGAAAATCACCGACTGTTTTCCATCCATCACGTCATCGGTAATTTCCTCCCCCCGATGGGCCGGCAGACAATGAAGCACGACTGCCTCCCTATGGGCATGAGAAAGGAGTTTCTGATTAACCTGAAAACCGTTGAAAGCCTCCTTTTTTTCCTTCGTTACTTCCTGCCCCATGGAAAACCAGGTATCGGTATTGATTGCATCGACCCCTTTGACCATTTCTACCGGATCGTGGGAAACCGTAATTCGGGGGGAGCGACGCGCCTGTTGAAGCAAATCAGGAGAAGGCAAAAAACCGGCCGGACAGGCGATTCTCAATTCAAATCCCAAAAGAAGGGAAGCCTCCAGCCAGGAATTGGCCATGTTATTTCCATCTCCCACGTAAGCCACCTTGATGTTTTTGAGATTCTTTTTGTGTTCCATCAACGTCATCAAATCAGCCAGCAGTTGACAGGGATGATACAGATCGGTCAACCCATTGATGACCGGCACCCGGGAATGGCTGGCCATCTCCTCCAAATCATGCTGGGCATAGGCGCGCAGAACCAGCCCGTCCAGATAACGGCTTAAAACACGGGCAGTATCGGCATAGGTTTCCCCCCGTCCCAACTGGCTCGCATTTTTGTCCAGATAAACAGAACTCCCCCCCAGTCGGGTCATCGCCGCTTCAAAAGAAACCCTTGTTCGGGTGGACGATTTTTCAAAAATCAACCCCAGAATTTTCCCTTTAAGTTTGGGAGGAACCCGCCTCTTGTTTTTCTTGAAAAAAAGAGCACGCGCCATCAGGCGATTGATTTCCTTTGCGTCAAAATCAGACAATTTGAGACAATCCCTTTTTATCATCTTCTTTCCTTGTCCCTTTCTTCCAAAACGCCCGCCAAAATATCCAACCCCTTTATAATTTCCCGCTTCTTGATAATCAAAGGGGGGACAAACCTCAAAACTTTTCCCTGGATAGCATTAATCAACAATCCTCTCTCAAGACAACGACCAACGATCTCATTTCCCACCGGCTCTTTCAGCTCACAGGCGAGCATGAATCCCATCCCTCTCGCCTCCCCGATCAAGGAATGCTTCTTCTGAATTTTTTTTAGCCCCTCAAGAAAAAAAGAACCGGCAGTGGCCACCCTGTCAATAAAAGTCTTTTTTGAAATGATTCCCAGAGTTGCAAGCGCCGCGCGGCAGGCGAGCGGGTTTCCTCCAAAAGTGGAGGCATGAATTCCCGGCTCGACTGATTCCGACACAGCTTGACTGGCCAAACAGGCCCCGATCGGAAAACCGGAGCCCAACGCTTTGGACAACGCCATGAGGTCAGGTTTGATTCCATAACGCTGGTGGGCAAAGAGGCTTCCTGTTCGCCCCATTCCGGTCTGCACTTCATCCAGAATCAGGAGAATTTTTTTCTCGTCACAGAGTCGTCTTAATCCAGGGAGATAGCCAGAGGAAGGAATACGAACCCCCCCCTCCCCCTGAATCGGCTCGACCAAAATCGCACAGGTTTGATCCGTGACTCCCTTGACCATCGCCTCCAGATCACCAAACGGAACCGATTTAAAACCGGGAAGAAGGGGGCCAAAACCGGCCTGATATTTTTTTTGCATCGTGGCGGACAAAGCTCCGTAAGTTCTTCCATGAAACGAATTTTCAGCAACCAATATTTCAAAGCAATGACTTTCCCTGACCTTCAGACTGTGATACCGGGCGAATTTGAGGCAGGCTTCCACCGCTTCCGCTCCTGAATTGCAAAAGAAAACCTGGTGCAACCCCGACAACTTGACCAATTTCTCGGCCAGTTCCCCCTGTTCAGCTATTCCAAAAACATTGGAGACATGCAAAAGTTTTTTCGTCTGATCCTGGAGCGCTTTGGTCACGACAAGGGGACAATGCCCCAGATTATCGACCGCCAGCCCCGAAAAAAAATCGAGATACTTGTTTCCCTCGCTGTCCCAGACATACATCCCTTTTCCACGGGTCAACGTGATCGGAAGACGGGCATAGGTTGGAAGAAGATATTGGGATTTCACAAAAGAATCATCCGTTTTTGCAAACGAGAGTGCCGACCCCTCTATCCGTGAAAATTTCAAGAAGGAGGGCATGCTCCACTCGGCCATCGATAATATGAACTGTCCCCACCCCTCCATCCAGGGCATGAAGAGCGCACTTGAGCTTGGGGATCATCCCCCCATGGGCCACCCCCGATTTGATCAATCCTTCCGCTTGTGAAACGCTGAGGTTTAACAATAAATTGTTTTTTTCATCCTTCACCCCCTCCACATCAGTCATCAAAATAAGTTTTTCGGCAGACATCGCGGAAGCGAAAGCTGACGCTACATAATCGGCATTGATGTTCAACGATTCACCATTATCAGCCACCCCAACCGGAGCAATCACCGGAATAAAAAGACTCTCCTCCATTTTGATCAAAAGATCGGGGTTGATTTTCTTGACAACCCCCACCAGTCCCATATCGATAATTTCCGAGGTTCTTTTGGTCACCTTGACTTTTTGCGGATCCATTTTAACCGCTTGAATGAGAGAACCGTCTTTTCCCGAAAGGCCAATCGCTCTCCCCCCATTGTGATTGATCCACCCCACAATGTCTTTGTTGACTTTCCCAACCAAAACCATTTCCACAACATCCATCGTGTTGGAATCAGTGATTCGAACCCCCTGATGGTAGCGCGACTCAATCCCCATCTGGGATAAAACCTTTTCGATTTGTGGCCCCCCTCCATGAACAATAATCGGATGGAGTCCAATCATCTTGAGCAGGGTCACATCCCGCGTGAAACTTTTCTTCAGCTCCTCATCCTCCATGGCATGCCCGCCATATTTAATGACAATTCGTTTCCCCCGAAAACGCTGGATATAGGGGAGCGCTTCCATTAAAATTTTTGCTTTTTGAATTAAACTTTCCATACATTACAAAATATATCGGCTCAAATCCTGGTTCTTGATGACACTCTCTAAACTCTTTTTTACATAGTCGGCATCAATCAAAAATTCCTGTCCCGACCGCTCGGGGGCACAAAAAGATATTTCGTCCAAAATTCTTTCCATAATCGTATGCAATCTCCGGGCACCGATGTTTTCCATCTGTTCATTGGCCAGCGCCGCGTAGCCGGCAATCGCCTCCAACGCCCCTTTCTTGAATATCAAATCAATCTTTTCGGTTTTTAAAAGAGCCGTATACTGCTTCAAAAGCGAGTTGGCCGGTTCTGTAATAATCCTCAAAAAATCGTCCTTGGTGAGCGAATTCAGTTCCACCCGGATCGGAAAACGTCCCTGCAATTCCGGAATCAGGTCGGAGGGTTTGCTCACATGAAAAGCCCCCGCCGCTATAAAAAGAACATGGTCGGTCTTGACCATTCCATATTTGGTGCTGACGCTACATCCTTCCACAATAGGCAAAATATCCCGCTGAACCCCCTCGCGCGAGACGTCCGGGCCATGCCCTCCCCTTTCTCGCGAGGCGATTTTGTCAATTTCATCAATAAAAATAATTCCATTTTGCTCCACGCGGATGATCGCCTTTTTTATCACCTCATCCATATCAATCAATTTCTGCGCTTCTTCCGTTTTGAGGAGCTCATAAGCCTCCCGAATTTTGACCCTTTTTCTCTTTCTGCCACGCGGCATAAAATTGGAAAACATCTCCCGGATATTTTTTGAAATATCCTCCATGGAGGAACCGGCCGAAACCACCTCGATCATTGGCATGCCAAATCCTTTGGGAGCGGCCGGTTCGATATCAACCGCCCGGTCATTCAACTTTCCTTCCCTTAACATTTGTCTCAACTTCTCGCGAGTCACATCGGTCGATTCCGGCTCCACTTGAGGTTCGGCCATGCCAACCGGATATTTGGGCTTTCGGGGCTGACGGGGAACCAGAAGATCCAACAGTCTCTCCTCCGCCATCTCCTCCGCTTTGACCTGCACGCGGGAGGTCTCCTCTTCCCGAATCATGGCAACAGAAATGTCAACCAATTCCCGGACCATCGATTCCACATCTTTCCCCACATAACCGACTTCCGTGAATTTCGAGGCCTCCACTTTGATGAAAGGAGCATTGGCAAGTTTCGACAAGCGCCGGGCAATTTCCGTTTTGCCGACGCCGGTCGGGCCGATCATAATAATATTTTTGGGAGCAATCTCATCCTTAAGATTATCTGGCACCTGAAGACGGCGCCATCGGTTCCGCAAAGCCACCGCCACCGCTCTTTTCGCGTCCGCTTGACCGATAATGTATTTATCCAGTTCGGAAACAATTTCTCGGGGAGTAAAGTTTTTTATGCCATTATCCATAGAATCAATCCAATTCAACAATCGTTGTATTCTCATTCGTATACACACAAATATCGGCCGCAATCTTCATCGCCTCTTCTACTATTTGTTTGGCGGACAGGGGGGTGTTTTTGATTAAGGCCCGCGCGGCCGCCAGGGCGTAAGTCCCCCCGGAGCCGATGGCGGCAATGCCGTCATCCGGTTCAATCACATCCCCGTTTCCCGACAGGGTAAAGAGATGATCCTTGTCACTCACAATCAACAAGGCCTCCAGTCTTCGTAACACTTTATCGGTTCTCCATTCTTTGGCCAACTCCACCGCGGCTCGTGTGATGTTGCCACTGAACTCCTTCATTTTCCCCTCAAATTTTTCGAACAGCGTCAGGGCGTCCGCCGTTGAACCGGCGAAACCGGCCGCCACCTTCCCTTCATTGAGCGTCCGGATTTTGTTGGCATGCGCCTTCATGACCGTCTGGTTCAAACTGACCTGCCCGTCGCCGGCCAGAGCCACTTTGCCATCTTTTTTGACTGCGAGAATTGTCGTTGATCTAATAATCATAACCAAATCCCCCTCCGGTAGGGGCGAACTTTATGTTCGCCCTTTTATATCGGGCAAGGAGACCTCGCCTCTACGATGCGGGCGATCACAAGGCCCCCGCGGGGCGGGATCGCCCCTACATGATCATGCCTTCGGATGCGCCTTCTCGTAGACCTCTATGAGTCTGTCCACATTCATATGTGTATACCGCTGGGTTGTTGAAAGACTCGCATGCCCCAGAAGTTCCTGAATCGAACGAAGATCAGCCCCTGAATTCAGCAAATGCGTCGCAAACGTATGACGAAGAACGTGCGGTGAAATTTTTTTCGGCAAGCCCGACTGAGTAATCGCCTTGTCCACCAACCGTTGCACACTCCTGACGTTCAGCCTCTCCCTCCGATTGTTCAAAAAAAGAGGTTGGATTGACTCAGTTTCTTTAATCCGGTCTGCCCGAATATCGAGATAAGAGCTGATCTTTTCCACCGCCTTCTTTCCTATCGGAACAATTCGCTCCTTGTTCCCCTTTCCGATTACCCGAACCAGTCTGTTTTCAAGATCTAGATTTTTGAGATCCAGACTCACCAATTCACTCACGCGCAAGCCGCACGAATAAAAGAGTTCCAGGATTGCCTTGTCCCGCCTGCTGTTGAAATTATCGTCAACGGGAAAATCCAACAGAGCGAAAATTTCCTCCACATTCAAAAATCGGGGGAGTCGTTTGGGCAACTTGGGAGAATGAAGAACAGCCGCCGGATTTTGCGCTATTTTTCCCTTTTTTTGCCAATAGGCGAAAAAACTCCTCAAACTGGAAAGTTTACGCGCCACGCTGGCTGGGGAGAGTTTTTGAAACAAAAGAGTCATGTAACTTCGCAAAACAAGCGGGCTTAACCGAACCAAATCGAGCTTTCCCCCCACCAGGAGATCGGGCTGATTCTGTTTCAAGTAATGATGGAATTCAGAGAGATCCCCCTGATAGTTCTTGATGGTGTGGGGAGAGGCATTTTTTTCATGCAACAAAAACTGGCAAAAAACCTCAATGTGAGAATCAAGTGCCATAAAAAAGGACGCCCCCAATCGAAGAATCTAGCTTGGCTAGTTCTGAGTTTGGAGGCTCCCTTCATGGGCTCTCCGCCTTGGGCGGAGAGACCGGAAGGTCTATAAAAAACAACTTTTATGAACCAAAAGGATGACTAAATCAATGATAAATTTTGCTTTTTTTGAGGGAATAAATTATAATAATAAGAGATTCATGAATCGACCCTTCATCATCTTTCTTTTTGCCAGCCTCTTCATCCTGCTTATGTCTGTGCCCCAAATCGGTGCCCAGGAACTCCCCCCCCCCGATTCTGAAACTGAGGAAAATCAACCTAACCAGCTCGCGACAGCGAGCGCTGAGGGGGAGGCTCCGCGGGCTTTGCCCGTGGAGGGGGCGACGCAAACCCCTGTAATCGATCCGGATGAGTTTGTCAAAAATCCGGAACTTCCTTTTACGGGAACTCTGGAAGAGGCCTATGAAGAGAAAGAGGAGGATGAGGAAGAGCTGTTCGGGGAGGAGGAAGATGAGGGGGAAGAGGAAATAAAAGAGGATGAAGAGGGAAAAACACATGAAATCAGATTTGAGTTTGCCTCTCTGGTTCAGTTCCTTCACCCGGAAGATCCTTCCCCCTCACTGGAAATCCAGTATACAACCGAGTTTGAAGCCCCTGTCACCATCGAAAAGAAAAAAGAGAGCCAGAAGTTGACCGCAACGATTGAAACCCAAACCTGGGGATCGATCGCCCACAACGAGTTTTTTGACTGCCGGCTGGAAATTGTCCTTCCTGAGTCGTCTGTCAATCTAACGACCCGTCTCCGTCAGGAACCCCCTTCAGAAGAGGGGGAAGAAGCCCCTCCCCCCTCGCTCGTGATGAAAATAGAATTCGGGGAGAATATGATGGAAGATTGGTTTTCTTACTGCACTGACGTGGGAGGAGCTATCCTCAACACCCAGGGGGCACCGGAAAATTACAACATGCAGGTTTTAAAAATGATCGAACCGGCTCTTTCGGCCCTGGTGTTGGAAGAATTTGACCTGGCCGAGGAAACAACGATCGAACTGTCGGTCCCCTCAACCACCATCGATGACACAGAAATCAACTATACTATCTTCCTCTCTGGTGAGGGGAATCTGACCATTTCTCCCCTCGAGCCTTAAACCATACGCTTTGCCTAAACTTTTAAAACTTTTTTATTTGATTTTTTTAACGGATCTGTTCATGTATTCTTCATGCTCGCTGAAAAAACTCTTTTGATCACCAACAACCCTCTAACAACCTCCCTCGTGAAAAAAACGCTTAGGTCTCATCCCGACTGGGGGCTTGTCTTTATTGATCAACTCCCCTCCGTGGATTTGGCTTTAAAGGAACTGTCCGTCAGATCGTACGATCTGATTTTGATTGATTGTTCCTCTCTCAATCACTCCCCTCTGGAATCGGTCTTTGAAATCAGAAGACTAAAAAAAGAAGTTCCTTTAATCGTTCTGAATCGGCCGGGGTTGGAAAGAACCGCTATTGCCTGCATTAAGCATGGGGCTGATTATTACCAAATCATGGATCAAAAGTGGGAAGAGGAATTGCCTTCCGTCATGTCCACCGTCATGGTTGAAATCGACAAAAAGAAATCAATCAAACAAAAACTCACCCTGTTGGAGGAGGAAAACAAAAAACTGAAAAGCAAATCGCTGGTTGATGAAGACACTTTTTTTTATTCCAGCCCCTACTTTCGCTCCATCATGTCTCGTGAGTTAAAACGGGCCAGCCGACATGATTTGAATCTGTCATGCCTTGTTCTGGATGTGGGAACGTCCGCTCAAGTCATCAAAAAAATCAGGAGAAAGCCTTTGAGACCCGTTTATGAAAAACTCTCCCTTCTTCTTAAATCCCTGGTACGCGAGAGTGATGTGTGGGCCAGGCTCGCTGAAAACCGTTTCGCGGCTCTTCTCCCCCACACAACAGCCCATCAGGCCAAAACAGCGATTACCCGCTTGAATTCCGAAATCGGGGAGAACAAATTTCATCTGGAATCAACCGAAATCCCCATTTCTCTCCGCTGGGGGCTGGCTGAATTCTCCAAGAAAAAAACCAAAAACGAACAGGAACTCTTAAAGCAAGCAGAGGCCTCGCTTCAACCGTGGAGTTAGAGCAACAAATACTGCCGTATTAACTCTTCCAAATCTCCATCAAGCACCTTTTGAGTCTGGGATGTTTCGAGATTTGTTCGGTGATCCTTCACCATCTGATAGGGTTGCAAGACATATGACCGGATTTGCGATCCCCAGGCGATCTCTTTTTTTGAAGCTTTGATTTTTTCCTGCTCTTTCCTCTTTTTTTCCATTTCAATTTCGTAAAGGCGGGCTTTGAGCATCTTCAAGGCCATCGCCCGGTTCTGGTGCTGGGAACGCTCGTTCTGGCATTGAACCACAATCCCAGAGGGTAAATGGGTCATCCGGACAGCTGAATCGGTTTTGTTGACTTTCTGCCCCCCCGCCCCTC
>SBBF01000080.1 GCA_005240075.1 Nitrospira sp. | reverse complement strand
CCGCCTCTGGCGGATGAAGTCCCCAGAGGTTTATCAAATATCCGCCATGTTTTGGCAACTGGTGTTTACGGTCTTGGAAGGAAAAACTGAGGCATTATTCCGGGGGGATTTACTTACTTGACTATTTTAGTCATTTTGATAAGATACTTATAGTCTTTATGAAAAGCACAACCATATCAAAACTGAAAGCGCGTTTAAGCAGTCACCTCCAGCATGTTAAAAAAGGGGAAGAAGTGATTGTAACCGACCGTGGTCAACCGGTAGCCCGCATTATTCCTTTTATCTCTCCATCAGCTATCTCCCCTTATTTAAAAGAAATGGTTCAAGAAGGGCTTGTCCGGCTTGGTTCGGGAAAAGTGCCGGCATCTTTTTGGTCCCTTCCGCATCCTGTTGATCCGAGGGGGCTGGCCATGGCAGCCTTGATGGAAGAGAGGAACCAACGGTGAAATTTTGGGATTCCTCCGCCCTCATACCGCTTTGTTGTGAAGAATCCAACACCCCTCTTGTGAAAAAAATTCTTGAAGATGATTCTTCCATTGTTGTTTGGTGGAATTCCGTGACCGAGTGTGATTCGGCTTTTGCTCGTTTAAGGCGGGAGGCCGTATTAACAACTGATCAGGAACGGATGGTTCGTCATCTTGTAGATCTTTTGGCCCAAAATTGGACCGAAATTCTTCCCAGTCAAATGATTCGGGATCAGGTGGGCAGGCTTCTTTTGTTGCATCCCTTGAGAGCCGCTGATTCACTCCAATTGGCTGCCGCTCTTCTCTGGGCACAAGGCTTTCCCAAGAATCATGCCTTTGTATGTTTGGATACACGCCTTCGGGAAGCGGCCATGCAAGAAGGGTTTATCGTGTTGCCAGAATCTTTAATTTAGAATTAAAAATAATGATTGATAAAATAAAAAATAATTAAATTTTAGTTGTAAAAATTATTAAACTATTGAATTTATTTAATATTTATCATTAATCCGAAATTGAATTTTTGCTTGATTTAAAAAATGACATTGTCCCTTCGCCAATTCGTCTGCCATTATTGACCGGAATCTTTCCGGTCATGGATGGGTTCGACCCGGCATCATGCTCTACGGCGCCTATCCCCATCCGCGGCAGAGATCAAAAATTGAATTGAAGCCGGCGATGACATTCAAGACTTCAATCTTGTCTGGAGAAAATAACTATTGCATAATGCAATAACTTGGATTATATTTCTTTGAGAGAAAGGAGACACCCCTGGATCTCATCGCATTGCTTGGGAGATTGAATTCGGAACTGGAAAAGAAGGAAACTCTGATTATTTGCGGCGGTATGGCTGTGGCCCTGGCATTTAAAGGGAAAAGGCAAACCCAGGATGTCGATGTCATCGCACCCGTTCCTCTTTCAGAGTCCTTGCGAGAAAAAGTAAAGAAGATTGCGCTGGAAGAAGGACTTTCAACCGAGTGGCTCAATGATTCTTGTAAAGGCTATGCCAGTTACTTGCCGGAAGGCTGGACAGAAAGGCTGATACCGCTGAAGCTTGGATTGAAGAATCTGAAAATAAGCTCTTTGGGAAAACCCGATCTTTTGATGTTAAAACTGAAAGCGGCCAGGGAAAGAGATTTGGCAGATATTCAATTTTTGGAGATCGGTAAAAAAGACACGGCCATTATCATGAAAAATCTGGAGCGGATTTCCAGATTCGATCCAAAAACGGCGCTCCATATAAAACTTCGATTGGAGGAATGGAACCTTGTTGAGTGACTTATACACTCTATGGACCCGGCTGGGAGTGGCTTTCGATCAGTCATTTTCCGTGGAGGACCTTGTTGATTTGGAAAAGATCCTTGTTGAAACATCGCAAGCGGGTCGCGACGATTCACGTCTGCTTTTTGGGATGCGAGGGTGGCTGTTAAAACACCATGACCTTGTCAATGGAAGCAGGCTCATTCGTTTTGTCCGACAGGAAAAGCAGACAGCGGTGTTGGGGGCAGTCATCGATTCTGTTATTGAGATTAATCCACGCTCTGTTTTAAAGGCCGTTCGAAGATATTGTCGGAAATTGAATAAGCCCGAATTCCTTTTCAGAAGAATTGGAAGATCTCCAACAGAATCAGAATTGAACCAGGAAGAATGTTTGTCCGTTTGGAAACGTTGGAATTTAATCTCTCGGGAAATGAGTACTATGGGGGAAGCTATTCTTGAGAAACCCTACGTTTTAAGAAATAATCCCAACTTGGCTCTGAGGGCCCTTTTTGGGGCTGGGACGCGTGCGGAGATTTTCAGCTATTTTATAAAAAACAAAGAGGGAAATGCCCTCGAAATCTCTTTTGCCCTCGGTCAAAGTTATCAGCCCGTTTATTCCGAACTCATGGCACTCTGCAAAATCGGCCTGGGCAAAGTTACGAAAGTAGGAGCTGAGAGAATTTTTCAGGTCCCTTATCCCTTTCTTAAGGTTTTGTTAAACCTGTTTGCAGGTAATTCCGCACCTCAACCCCGTCCATTTTGATAAAAATTTGCTTGTTTGACTTTGAAGTTGTTTCCTAGTTATTGCTCTTCGCATGCCCCCCTCTCTTTGTGATCTTCTTAAAAAATACGATATTCCGGCGCCGCGGTATACCAGTTATCCGACGGTGTTGGCCTGGACGGAACAGGTGACAGCAAGGGATTATGAAAAGGCGTTGAAAGACATGGGGGAACAATTATCCCTCTATTTCCATCTCCCCTTTTGCGAAAACCTCTGCCATTTTTGTGGATGCATGCAGGTGATCACCAAAGATCAGAGCCGGTCGCGGGACTATACGGATATTTTGTTGAGAGAAATTGATTTGGTATTAAATCAAATGTGTAAGGGCAGGGCAAGCCCTGCCCCACCTGTCACCCAACTCCATTTTGGAGGGGGCAGCCCTAACTTTTTTCAACCGGAAGAATTGACGGAAATTGTTTTAAAGGTGAGCCGGCGTTTTACTCTTTTGCCCGATGCGGAAATGGCGATTGAGATGCATCCACGCACTTCAACACAATCCTTTTGTGATAATTTAAAGACGCTCGGGTTTAATCGTATTTCATTGGGTGTGCAGGATCTTGATCCGCATGTTCAAAAACTGATCAACCGCCATCAAACTTATGAAATGACGCGCGACATGATCACTTATCTTCGAGGTTTGGGATTCCAGCACTTTAATATTGATTTGGTTTATGGCCTTCCGGGCCAAACGATGGACGGATGGATCAGAACGTTGGAGCAGATTCTGGAATTGAGGCCCAATCGTCTGGCCGTTTACAGCTATGCTCATGTTCCGTGGGCCCGCCCGGTCCAGAGGACTTTCAACGATTCGGACCTCCCCTCTCCGGAGATCAAGCTTAAACTTTTTGAAACGGCCTACCCTATTTTGACTCAAAATGGTTATCGATCGATTGGCCTGGATCATTTTGCCCTTGAAGATGACGAACTGGCGCATGCCCTGGACGAGGGGACGATTCACCGAAATTTTATGGGGTATTCCACACGGGCTGAAGCCCATCAGATCGGTTTCGGCGTTTCAGCCATTTCGTATGTGAACGGGAATTATTTTCAGAACCAAAAAGATTTAAAAAAATATAATGAAAAAATTGCAAGCGGACAGTTAGCCACTTTTCGTGGATTTCTACTCGAAAGAGATGATCATGTAAGACGAGACTTGATCACCCAGATCATGTGCCGCGGTTGTGTGGATATTCCCTCTTTTGAAAAAAAATGGGGGCTTGATTTTTGGAGTTATTTTGAACAGGAAAAGAGAGGGCTTGTTCCTTTTATTGAGGACGATTTGCTGGAAATTTTCCCTTCCACATTTTTGGTTAAAAATGAGGGGCGTTTGTTTTTGCGCAACATGGCGATGGTGTTTGATGTGTATCATGCAGGAATAAAAGAGAGGTCAAAAACAGCGGCCTTTTCGAGGGCGGTCTGAATGTATCTTTATCTTAAAGCTTTTCATCTGATCTTCATGATTTGCTGGTTTGCAGAGCTCTTCTACATTTTTCGTCTGTTTGTTTATCATGTGCAAAACAGGGAGAAGACTGAAGTGACGAAGATTTTCGAGAAAATGGAATATCGACTGATTTATTTTATCGGGCATCCATCGATGGTTTTAACCCTTCTTTCTGGTTTTTGGATGCTGGCTTACAATCCAGAGTTTCTGGGAAATTCGTGGATTGTTTTCAAGCTGGCACTCGTTGGATTATTGATCGGGTATCAAATTTTTTGCGGGGTCACCCGTCGGCGGTTTGCCGAAGGGAATTTTTTCCTCTCCGAAAAAACTTGCCGGTTGATTAATGAAATACCAACCGTGCTCTTGATTGCGATTGTGATTTTTGCAGTCGTCAAGCCGTAATCAACTCTTTTACACAACATTTTTTATTGATTTATTTGGTAATTACAGTATAATTTTACTGGGATGCCTGAGGAAACTGACCTTGACTTCGAATGGAGTGGTTTGAAGAGCCGGTTAAACCTTAAAAAGCATGGCATCTCTTTTGAAGAAGCAAAAACGGTTTTCATTGATCCGTGTGCCAGACTCATTGCAGATCCGGATCATTCGTGGAAAGAAGATCGTTATGTTCTTCTCGGTATGAGCGTAAAATTCCGTCTATTGGTTGTTAACCATTGCTATCGTAAAAATGAATCGGTTATACGAATCATTTCTGCAAGAAAGGCTGTAAAAAAGGAGATTCGTATTTACCAGGAGCATCTATCATGAGAAAAGAATACGATTTTTCAAAATCGGTTAAAAATCCCTACGCACGTCGTCTTAAAAGACAAATCACGATCAGGTTGGATAAGACTACCCTTGACTATTTTAAAAAGATGGCCTTTCGCACAGGCATTCCTTATCAAAATCTGATCAATTTTTATCTGCAGGCATGTGCCGATAAAGGTTTGATGTTAGACTTCCAAAAGGCCGCCTAGCAGGCTGTTGACAAAGGCCCCTCTGCCATGACGGGTATTCTTTTAATCAATCTCGGAAGTCCGAAAGCTCCCACCGTGCCGGCTGTCCGGAAATTCTTAAGGCAATTCTTGTCCGATCCGCTGGTGATCGACATCCATCCGCTGGCCCGCTGGTTATTGTTGAATCTGTTTATTCTCCCCTTCCGTCCCCGAAAATCGGCGGCTGCTTATCAGAAAATCTGGGGCGACCAAGGCTCGCCTCTTATTATTCACACAGAAGCCTTAGCCAAAACAGTGGCGAGTCAATTGGGAGAAAATTATGCGGTAGAGATAGGAATGCGTTATGGAAGTCCCTCAATTGAAGAGGGGTTAAAAAAAATTCTTTCGAAATCAGTCGATGAATTGCGAATTTTTCCCCTCTACCCCCAGTATGCCTCATCCAGCACCGAATCAAGTTTGACCGAACTGTTTCGGGTGATTGAAAAAATAAAACTGGTTCCCCCGCTGAAAGTCATCCCTCCTTTTTATGATCATCCCTCTTTTATCCGGGCATGGGTCGAACAGGGAAAGGAGGTGATCAATCGCATGAATCCGGATCATGTTCTGTTCAGCTTTCATGGTCTTCCTGAAAGACATTTAACCAAACTGGACAAGACAGGCTCCTGGTGTTTGCAGGTGAGGGATTGTTGCGAAAAAATGGAGATCGCCAACCAGGCTTGTTATCGGGCCCACTGTTTTCAAACCGCCAAACTGATTGCCAAAGAACTGGGGTTGACTGAAAAGCAATTTACCATCTCCTTTCAATCGCGATTGGGGAGAACCCCCTGGATCAAACCTTATACGGATATTTTGCTGACTGAATTTCCAAAAAAAGGGATCAAATGGCTCGCTGTTTTTTGTCCTTCGTTTGTGGCTGATTGTCTGGAAACTCTTGAGGAGATAGGGATTCGAGGGAGAGACTCTTTTTTAAAAAGGGGGGGAGAACATCTGGAACTGATTCCCTCCCTGAATGAAAACCCTCTGTGGGTTGAAGCGGTTTGTCAAATGATCAACGAAGCGGGCAAAAAGAAATGAGTGGGAATCTTAAACCAACAATCCTTCCAGACTGACCCCTTCCTCCAAATCAGCACCCGACCGGTTGGGAAACACGACACTGCCAGCCCCGGCTTGCATCCAGTCACAAACAGCCCCAAACAGCCCCAAACAGCCCCAAAAACATGTTCCATGGAGGTCAGCCCTTCAATATCACTACTCGGTTCATCAAAACGGGCTAGCTCACTTTCAGGAAAAAGATCGCCGTAAAGACCACCGACAACAGGATCTCCAATCACCAACATACTGTTTCCTCTTCCATGATCTGTCCCCCCATCCCCATTCGCGCTCAGCTGACGCCCAAACTCACCGGAAATCAGAATCACCAGATTTTCGGCCACCGATGCATCCAGTGAACTGAAAAGAGTATCCAGCCCTCCTCCCGTACCAAAAGATCCTCCAAATTGGGTTCGATCTGACTGACCTGATTTTTGTGACTGTCCCAACCCCATGATCATGTGACTATTTGCTTTCTACTATATTTACAACACCGTGGTGTAAGGCATGAGCAAAATGCGATGATCCAGAGCCCTGCAGGGAGCCTTCTCAGCCCCCAGAATGATGCCGCATCCCTGAGGTTCACGCGCCAAAAGTTGCTTGAGTGCACGATAATGATAAGGGGTTGGACTTTCGGTTGGCAAATAAACAAGCGCAAGCATATTTCGTCCCTGCCTGACTATCCACGGAATGTTCGCGCCGTTGTGACTTTTGTAATAAGTCCACTGGGTCATTCTTTTGGTCATGCTCTGCTGAAAGCGAAGCTCCTGTGACAAGAAAAGGGACATAGCCGCCTGATTATCGGCGAGCATGTGAAAGGGGGTCTGACTAAAATAATTCCACAAGCCGGAATCCTTCCATTCCACGCGCATTTTTCTCTGGGATTTGCGGGCATGCCCCTCGGGAACGATCAGGTCAATCAAACATAACGCGACCAATGCTTTTAACATCCGTTTGGCCTTATCCAAACCAAGAGCCGCGCTTCCCGCCAGTTCCGAATAATTCAGTTCCTCCCCCTGCATCAGGGCAAGCCGTTTGAGAAATGACAACCCCTGTGCAGGCAAAATTCCGGACAAACCTGGATCCGCCAGGGGCAAATCCCGCGTGATCATGGTCTCAAAAAACCCCTCGGTCCACTGCTTACGGCGCTCTTCATCACGGCTGAAGCAGGGAATCGGCATCCCCCCCACTGACAAATGCCGGAGGATTTGTTGCAAACCTGTCTTTCTCGAAGCCGACATTTTTCCAACAGAGTCCAGCAGGTCTTCACAATCCTTTTGCCGGACCGGACCCCCCTTGAAAATTTTTTCAAAGCAGGTTTCCAAAAACAGTGATGGAGTGCGGTGCATCGCTTCAGCGAGGGTGAATGGTAAAAGCTCATATAAAATGATGCGCCCTGTGAGTGCCTCTTGGATTTCTTTTTTGAGGGTAAAACGAATGGATCCGGTCAGCAAAAAACGGCCTGGTCTTCGCCTGGTTCCAATCAGATCCTTGATAACTGGGAAAACCCATGGCCCTTTCTGGCACTCGTCAATGCAGAGAAGTCGATCTCTTTCACAAAACTGGTAAGGAAGATTCTCTGACGATGTCAGAGTAGCGCTGCGGTCAAACGATTCATAGAGTCCGTTTTTCTTTTTGACAACAGTTTCCACCAGCGTGCTTTTTCCGACCTGCCTCAACCCGTAAATTCCGACAACCGGGGACCACGCAAGCGATTTGAGGAGTGGATTCTGGACAAATCTTTCCCTTAAATGGGCCATAAGACATAGTAAACGGAAATTTAGATATTTACAATATATTTATGCGTTTACTTTGCCTCATGGACAAAATCAACCAGCGCCATGACGTTGTCGACAGGGGTTTCCGGCAGAATGCCATGCCCCAGATTGAAAATAAATCCCGGTTTGTGCCCGACAGCTTTGAGTATTTTTTCGGCCTCCCTGCAAATAATCTCAGGCTTTGAAAAAAGAATCACCGGATCAAGATTTCCCTGAATGGCAACCTCTCCCAGTTGATCCCACGCTTTTTGGATGTCGGTCCTTGAATCAATCCCGATCACATCCCCCCCTGCTTTTTTCATCAGGGAAAGAAGAGAAGCGGTCTGTGTTCCAAAATGAATAACGGGAACCCCTTTTTTGATTCCATCAATGAGTCTTTTGGAATGAGGAAGAACATACTCCTCGTATTCTTGCGGGCTCAAAACCCCCACCCAGCTGTCAAAGATCTGCACTACATCGGCTCCCGCTTCAATTTGGGCGTTCAAATAATCGATCGAAGCGATTGTAATTTTTTCCATCAATTCATGCCAGGTTTGCGGATGCTGGTGCATCAGGATCTTTGTCGGAATAAAATTTTTGGAGCCTTGGGACACCGTCCCTCTCCCCTCAATCATGTAGGAAGCGACGGTAAAAGGGGCGCCGCAAAAACCGATCAGAGGAATATCGGGGCGCATCGATTGCCGAACGGTCTTGACCGCTTCCAGAACATAACAGAGAGACTCCTGTACCTCGACCGGTTTAAGTTTGCCGACACTCTCTTCATCACGAATTGGAGTGGCAATCACCGGTCCTTCCCCTTCCAGATAAGTGAGATTAAGTCCCATTGGTTCAACAATCAGCAGAATATCGGCAAAAATGATGGCGGCATCCACCCCTAATCGCTCAACAGCTGTGATGGTGGCTTCGGCAGTGAGCTCGGGTCGCTTGCAAAATTCCAAAAAGCCCAAACCCCGTCGCGAAATATGATACTCCGCCATATAACGGCCCGCCTGGCGCATCAGCCAAATGGGAATCGTCTTGTTTGGTTGGCGCCGGCAGGCGCGCATCAGGGGAGAATCCGTAGGGGCGAAGCTTGTCTTCGCCCGATCAAATGGGCGATCACAAGGATCGCCCCTACGTAATTTCGGATAATCCTTCCATATCCAGCTCTTCTCTGAGCGCGCTCTTTTTTGCTCTACAATCTCTTTTCCTTTTTCTGAGACCTGTTCCACGAGTGCATCCATTTTATTAGGGCTCGCCTCCAGATCAGGAAAAATTTGGTGGTCGCGCAGTTTTTCGCTTGTGGTGGGACCGATAGAACAAACACCGATTTTGTGAAAAGCCCGACGCAAGGCCAATTCTTTTTTCCTCTCGCGCGTTATTTTTAGGAGATGATCAACCTGAACCGACGTGGTAAACAGCGCCAGATCTGCCTCACCAGCCAGGATTAAATCAACAGCCTGATTTAAGGGGCCTAGATCATCAGGCAAGGCCCATTGATAAACAGCGACGGGGGTCACCTGGGCTCCGGCCAATTGCAGTTCCTCCAAAAACGAGACATTCGATATGCCATATTCCAATACGGCAACTCGCTTATTGGCCAATAATTGTTCTTCGTTCAGGATGGCCAGAATTTCGCGCCAGGTATTCGGTTCGGGGGCGGTCACCACAATCGGAATATGGTTCATTTTGCAGACCGCTGTCGGCTTGGGTCCCCGGACGACAATTTTTGTCTTGGTGGAAAGGGCTTCGAGTATTCGTTCCTTCGGGAAACGGGTTTCTAGAGTCTGGATCAGCGTTCGGGTGGCTACCCCTGTCATCAAAATCACCAGATCAAACTGATCTCTCTCCAGTTTTTCAAAAAAATCAAACGCTCCTGGATTTTCGGCCAGTGGCACTTCTTTCATTGAAGGGGCGACAAAAGCTTTTCCACCATACTTTTCAATTAACCGTTGCATCGGAAGCTTCATCCGGCTTTCGAACGAAACCACCGTCAAACCTTTCAATCCAGCTATTTTATCGGTCATGAGAGAGCTCTAAAATTTTTCTAGTTTTTCTCAAGCATTTTCTTTAATTGATTGATCACCCGAAAGTCCTCGGAGAGTTCGCAAATTTGACGAGACCATTTTTCAAGATAAGACAGATCGAGTTTGTCTTTTTGTCTGATTATGATTGATTCGGCATCCAGCAGGTCCTTGGGCCTTCCGGGAATCAACTTGAGAAGAATCAGATCTTCTGCGGACGGGAATGATGTTTTCTGGTTAAAAAAAGAAACTCGTTTTTTTCTTTTCAGAGCTTCTTTTTCCAGATCAGTGGAAGCCATAATCATATCAATTTGAACCGTTTTATAAAATATTCGAAAGGTGCCGAATTGGGTAGCTGTGACCATGGCCTCTTTAGCTTTGAATGTGAACCCCGCCTGTTTAAGCCTTTTCAAAAGAAGACCTGTTTCATCAGTATTGAGAAATATGTCGAGATCGATGTCGCGTGTAAAGCGGGGCTCACCCATGACCCCCACGGCAAGACCCCCCAGGACAAAGTAGGGAATTTTTTGTTCTTCCAAAAATCCGATCACTTTCCGCACTGCTTTTTCAAACAGGGATGTTTCAGACTTTCTTGGGGACATTTTATTGGTTGGCAGGCTAAGATTTTAACAGCCTGGCCAACGCCACAGGGTGAGTTTGATGATGTTTCCTGGAAGAAAAAAAATGGTGCAGTTTCAACAAGTCTTCCATTTGTTTGATTCCCTTGTTTTTTGTAAGCCTACGGAGTTGCAGAATTTTATTCTGCCTGTCGAAATGGGAATAATCGTGCGTGTTTTTTATCATTGTTTTGGTTATTTTCAAGATAACACACAAAAAACCTGCAGGCTAATATTTCTTTTCATTCCACGATTTTGTACTTTTTTCTGACCTCGGAAGGAGGGAAAGCATCAAAGTGCCACCATTCGATGGGGAGCTGAATAAAGCCGGCCGATTGCATGACGCGACGAAGGAGCTTGCGATTTTCAATTTGCCTGGAAGTTAATTTTCCCTCTTTTAATTTTTTTTTTTCATGACGCGGTTGGGCCAATTGTGTGAAAGCATCATAAGCAGTCCCCATATCGACTTCGCTCCCCTGTTCATCAGCCAGGGTGATATCAACGGCCAATCCATAATTGTGGACGGAACCCTCTTGTGGATTTTTCACATAATTCTGCTCAAAAGTTCCCTTGACCCTGTTCCAGAGAATCCACTGGGCTGACCGGGGACGGAGGGCGTCCAAGATCAGGAGTTTCCATCCCGGTTTAAGTTGTGTCAGAAGCTGGGCCGCTTTCTTGATTTTTTCAGCCGCCTGTTGATGAAGCAGGGCCTTGTTGAAATGGCCGTAGATATTTTCTCCCGTAAAATTATTTTTCGTGGCGTAACGAAGATCGACCATCACCCCTGGAATGGAGGAGAGATCGACATAATCGGGATTCGAACTGACATTCTGAAGCGATTCTTCCGGAGAAAGTGCGTCTGTCGAAAATGAAACAAACCCGACAAAAAGAAAAACAAACAAAAAAAATCGGAACAGGAGAAACATTAATAAGAAACAGGCATCATGGATTCGATTTTGGAAGTTCAATCAGAGGAATGGAATTTCCCATCACATACTGCGGGAGGATGCCGTTCCATTTTTTAACCGCTTCCAGCTTGATCAAATCCTGGTTTTCCTTCAGGGCGGCCGACTGAATCCGGATCGCTTCTGCCTCCCCCTTGGCCTGGGCCACTCTCTGGTCAGCTTCGATCTGAATACGACGCAAATCATTTTCCGCCTTCAAAGCCTGTTGCTGGGCCACCTGTTTTTCCTCAACCGCATGTTCATAGGCGTCGGAAAAATCAAAGTTCACGATGGAAAAATCATCCACCAGAATATAGCGGGTTTTCAGCCTGTCGACGAGTGAATGGGTAATTTCATCCTTCACTTTTGCCCGCTCAGCTACCAGATCCGCCGCTGTGAATTTGGCGGTAGTGGCCTTGACTGATTCCTGGATGGCCGGCGCGATAATCCGCGACTCATACTCCGCTCCCAGTTCTTGCCACAAGCGGTGGACCATGGTGGGATCCAGGTGAAAGTTAAGGGCAATGGTGGTGTCCACATTTTGCAGGTCTTTTGAAAAAGAGGGGGCATCCACCTCCACTTTTTGGGTTTTAACATCGATCTTGATGACTTTTTCCATGACAGGGATTCTAAAGTGAAGCCCTTCTCCCAACACCTTGTCCTGAACCGCTCCAAAACGGGTGACAACCCCTCTTTCGCCAGAACCAACCTGGACAAAAGGGGAGAGCCCCATGATGACCACAAGCAAACCAAAAATAATCAAAGCTGTCCGAATCTGTTTCATGTAATTGGGATTCATATTCTTGCCTCCTTGTAAAAAAGTAATATTATTCATTTATACTCAGGGGGAAATCCCGCTTTCCCCCTGAAACCCCCATCTTTTTCACCGTGGTACAATCGCTCACTCCGTTGAGCCGGACGGAATAAATCCGATCCGGCTCATACTCGCTCGCTATCAACTACTGTTATTCACAATGATCCGGTGTCATAAAAGCATGCCACTGCCCCTTGTATTTGGCAACAGGGGGGGGATGCTTGATTGACTTGCTGTTGGTTGACCATTGCGACACTTTATCTTCCAGATCCCGCACTCTGACCGACCAGAGATAAGCTGTTTGGGGCTCCAGAGGGGAGACGACTCCTATCTGGGTTATCGGATAATTTTCCTTGTAGAACACTCTTTGATCCCGTTCAAACCATTTTTTTATTTTTTTTGCCTTGTAGATCGCCACATCATAGGTGACTAACGGGCTGTTTGGGAGATTGACTCCGTTCCATTCCAGGAGAGGATTGCATGTTTCGACTTTTGTGAAATTTTCCAACGGAGAAGCGCTCTGGGAGGTGGCGATTTTTTTTGGCCTTTCGGCGCCGCACGAAATGACAAAAATCAAAAGTATCAGTTGACTGGTTTGCTTAATCATAAATTACTGAGCTCTTTAGCCCTTTTTATAAAAAAAATGAATAGCGTTGAACAGTGAATTTTGTACAATCATTTTTAAAGGACTAGTGTTGCCCCCTCCACCGGTGAAGCCGGATACAAGCCGCGATTCATTCGCGGCGCGTAGCAAACTGTTAGGTTTGCGAAGTAAGATAGTTGCCTCCCCCTCAATGCCCTCCGGGCTTGGTGAAGTTCACCGGACCCCCCCCCGGTGCAAGCCCGGGGCACTTCACAATTTCTCAGTTGTGCTGATTTGTTTGGCAAATGTTGCCGGATCGCTCGTTGGCAATTGACACACACCTTTTTCACAAACATAGGCGGTGGTTTTCCCATTCTGGGCCATCTTTGATCTGATTACAGGAATCATTTCGGCCTGTCTTTGAAGGTCATCTCCTTCTTCCGAAACAACCAGAATTTTGTTGGGAAGATATTTCTTTCTGAATTCGGCAAGAAACATGTCGGCATCACTCTTTTTTCCCACAGGAGTCACGATGACAATCTCTTGGGGCTTGTCGAGGCGGAAATCAAGAGCGATGAGCATTTCTGTCAGGGAATTCGGACGGGAATTCAGGGTCTGAGAGAAGGCTTTCAACGTCTTGTCGGCACGTTCGCGATAGCTGTCATCGGAAGTGAATTCATTCAATCGATAGAGATTCAGAAGAACAATGGAATTTCCAGAGGGCTCAGCGCCATCGTAATTTGGCTTTTCCCGTGCCAGGAGTTTTTCATGATCGGAACTGGTCATAAAAAAACCGCCATTCTTTTTATCCTCGTAAAATTTTTCCAGCGTTTTATCCAATTCGATCGCTCTTTTGAGCCATTGCGGGTCCGTTGTTGCTTCATAAAGATCCAAAAGCCCAGCCGTTAAAAAAGCATAGTCATCCAGATAGGCGTTGTGCCTGGCTTTGCCGTCCTTATAACTCCGAAAGAGTCTCCCTTCAGTATAAAGTTTGTCAAAGATAAACCGGGCTGCCTTGATGGCTCGCTCTGTATAGCGGGTATCATTCAAAACAAGTCCCGACTGGGCATGGGCAGAAATCATTAGTCCGTTCCAGGAGGCGAGTATTTTTTCATCCCGAAGAGGGGGCGGCCGTTTGTTTCGTTCCTGGCAGAGAAGTTTTTTAGACTCATCCAACAAAATCTGAACTTTTTCTGCCGGAAGCCCCAGTTCTTTGGCCACCTCTGCTGTTGTTGTGTGGGTATGGAGGATGAGTCGTCCTTCGAAATTGCCTTCGTTTGTCAGAATAAAATATTTTTCAAAAACCCTCATTCTTTCGGGGCCAAGAACCTTTTTTAATTCAGAAGGAGTCCAGGTGAAAAAGTATCCCTCCTCCCGCTGACCACTGGGGGTAAGGCTATCCGCGTCTGTGGCCGAATAAAAAGCCCCCTCAGGTGAGGTCATATCTCTTTCAATGTACCGAAGGGTTTCTTTGACGATCCGCTCATAGTCTGGGTTGTCGGTTGCCTGCCAGGCTTCCAAATAGGTCATCACCAGCAGGGCATGATCGTAGAGCATCTTTTCAAAATGGGGGACGAGCCAATGTGTGTCTGTTGAGTAGCGGTGGAAACCTCCTCCAACATGATCGTAAATTCCACCGGAGGCCATTTTGTTCAAGGTGTGCATGACGATTCTTAAAACTTCCTCGTCACCTGTGCGGCGATGATAGCGAAGCAGGAATCGGATCGGTGTCTGGCTTGGAAACTTGGGGGTAATGTCCAGCCCTCCCTCTTTTTCGTCGAAGCGATTTTTGTACACCGAAACGACCTTGTGAAAAATCTGCGCGTCGGGAATCCCGCTCCCTATCTCTTCCTGGACAAGATTTTCGCTGATTGCCTGGGCCAGTTGATTTGATGAATCGACAACTTTTTCAGGTTCTCTCTGGTAGATTTCTTTCAATCGCAAAAGAAGGGTCAAGAATCCGGTTCGTGTTCCGCGATCCCCGTCACGGGGGGGAAAATAGGTTCCTCCAAAATAGGGCTTTCGATCGGGGGTTAGCCAGACATTCATCGGCCAGCCTCCTCCCCCTGTCATGGCCTGAACGGCGCTCATGTAGATGGCATCGATATCTGGGCGCTCTTCCCGATCGACTTTGATGGCAATGTAGTTTTCGTTCAGGGTTTGGGCGATTTCTTCGTCCTCAAAAGATTCCTCTTCCATGACATGACACCAGTGGCAGGTCGAATACCCGATGCTGACCAGCACGGGGCGATTCAGTTTTTTGGCCGCATCGAATGCCTCATCCCCCCACGGGTGCCAATTGACCGGATTATGTGCGTGCTGGAGCAGATAGGGAGATGATTCAAGAAAAAGACGATTGGTGTATTTGGCCCAACCGTCAGGGCGAAGATGTCTGGTCCGTGGTTGGTACTCATCGCCTCGGATCTTTCTCATATCTTCAAACTGTTTTATGAGAGGCGGCGAAAAGGGTTGAGCACCAGGCAGTTGACCATCCTGTGAAAAACCGGTTTGATTGGATTGATGATCTTCCATGGGAAATAGCTCCAGTTTGGATTGGCAGGAGACAACCATCAACATCAGTGTGATGGCGACTAATTTGTACATGAGACAAATCAGCTCTTTCTTGGCGGAGAGGGTGGGAGTCGAACCCACGATACCGGTAAAGGTATACCTGATTTCGAGTCAGGCGCCTTCGACCACTCGGCCACCTCTCCATTATAATGGGGGCTTTGCCGCTGGCGCCCCCTTCATCCAGCACTCAAAAGCTTTTGAGTGCTGGATAAACCCCCTTGGTATTCGCTCGGACGAAGTAAATTCGATCCTCACTCATAACTGGCAAAGCCAGATCCTCACTCACATCCATTATACTCGACTGCCCCCGGAAGAAGAATCTGGGTCTCCCAGTTCTGATCTCGGAGGCCCCCTTCATCGTCAGCCAAAAGCTGACGGGAAGGTATATCAATGCAAAGCCTGATTCTTCGGTCGAGGGGGTTCGTGTTTGACTCTGCTTTCAGACAAGTTTTCTTACCGTCAAATCCCTTATTTTGCAATCACTTCGGTTTGTGGGATGTTCAGGTTTTTTAAAAATCTCTTGATCTTCCCATTCCAAAAAAGATAAACGAAGCCGGAATGCTCGAGCGCCAGATGATGAAGGATGTGGCTTTGCCACTCCTGAACTCGAGGGCCCCCTTCATCGCGAGGGCAAAGCCCGAGCGGGAAGGTATATGATGCAAGCAGGTATTGCCATAGGAAGCAACCTGGATCATCCTTTTCTCCAGTGTCAAAAGGCGTTGAAAGCTCTGACAAATCTCCCAGAAAGCCGGCTGATAGCCTGTTCCTCTTTTTATCATAACGAACCCCTTCTTCCTCCTCATGAAGAAAACTTTCAATCTGTTGACTGGTATGTGAATGCCGTTTGTCTTGTGGAAACAGCGCTTGAACCGGAGGTTTTGCTCCGGGAACTGCTGGGCATTGAACAAAAAATGGGGAGGGTCCGTCGCGTCAAATGGGAATCCCGGGTGATTGATCTGGATCTTCTTTTTTACGGCTCAGTGATTTTGAAAACCGATGATTTGATTTTGCCCCATCCCGAAATCGGGAGGCGCCGTTTTGTTTTGGAGCCGCTTCGCGAAATTGCGCCGGACTGGGTCAATCCTCAAACGGGAGAATCGGTATCCTCCCTGCTTCAGAGAGTCTGACATGCGCACCCTTCTCTTATTTTTATTTCTCTTTTTTCTTTTTCGGATCCTTCTTCTTTTCTTCCGTCAAAAACAATTTGTTGCTCAAAATAAAAAAAGAGTGACGCCGGAAGGGGAGGCTGAAAAATTGGTTTGCTGTCCCACTTGTCAAACATATAATAGCGTCAATACGGCGTATCAGGCGTGGGGGAATTATTATTGCAGTGAGAAATGCTACCAGGAGGCAAAAAAATGAAATTTTTTATCGATTCGGCTGACATCAAGGAAATCCAAGACTGCTGGGAAATGGGGTTGATTGACGGGGTGACCACCAATCCCTCGCTGGCGGCCAAAGCCGGACGGAAATACGATGACATCTTGAAAGACATTGCGGGGCTTGTTGAGGGACCGATCAGCGCGGAGACGATCAGTCTTGATCTGGAAGGAATGTTGAAGGAGGCGTATCATTTCGCCAAGATTCACAAAAATATTGTGATCAAAATTCCGATGACCTTAACCGGAATGAAAGGGGTAAAAAAACTGGCATCTGAAGGGATCAAAACCAATGTCACGGTTACTTTTTCCGCCAATCAGGCGCTCCTGGCCGCCAAAGCGGGGGCGACTTATGTGAGCCCGTTTGTGGGGAGGTTGGATGACATTTCAGAAGTGGGGATGGATCTGATTCAGGATATCCGAACAATTTACGACAACTATGATTTTAAGACGCAGATTCTGGTTGCTTCGATCCGGCATCCGATTCATGTGCGGGATGCGGCGTTGATTGGCGCTGATGTGGCGACGATTCCGTACAGCGTCATCAAACAACTGGCTCAACACCCGTTGACTGATATCGGAATTGAAAAATTCATCAAAGACTGGGAAAAAATACCGAAATAAAGCCGTATCAGGCCAGGGATTTAAGTGAAGAGACCACTTCCCGCAAACAACACTGAAAGGCGGGCAAAACCCCCTCCCCCTTGATGGCGGTTGTTTCAAAGTCGGGAACATGGAGGGAGTTGACCACCCGGCGCAATTCGTCGAGAGAGACGGCCGAATCGAGGTCCCGTTTATTGTACTGAATGACGAGCGGAACTTCCTGAAGCGCATAACCCATGTTTTTCAGGTGGGCCGCAAGTTCTTTCAAGCTTTTGACATTGTCTTCAATCCGGTCGATCTGGGAGTCGGCCACAAAAATAATCCCATCCACCCCTTTTAAAAGAATCCTTCGGGAGTTTTCGTATAAATCCTGTCCCGGAACTGTGTAGACCTGAAAATGGGTTTTGTATCCGTTGATATCGGAGGAGGCCAGCGGAAGAAAATCGAAGAAAAGGGTCGATTCGGTTTGGGGAACTCTTTTTATTTTTGATTTTTTCTTTGCTTCGATTTGTAAATTCAGCTGATTGAGCGACGTCGTTTTGCCCGATTGCGCCGGGCCGTAGTAGATGACCTTGAAATTGATTTCTTTCTTCGCTGAGTTTATTACTGACATTAATGAGTATGCTAAAAAGCGCATTCATTCCTGTCAATCACTATTCGCGTCTTTCTTCGATCTGCCTTGGGCGCTATTTTAAGTTGAGTTATATATTTTATTAAATTATAATTTAATATAATTAAATGAAACTTAATGAATTCGTCAAAAAAATGCAAAAACCCTGTTTTACCTTGGAGGAGGCCCATCGGGTGGGATGGGAAACCTCCCCGAATCAGTTGAAGGTCCAGCTTCACCACTGGTGTCGGCAGGGGGAGCTGCTCCGCTTCAAAAGAGGGGTGTATGGTTTTCCGGATCGGATCAGGGACAAAGTGGAGGTGGCAAAAATCTTGTACGGCCCCTCCTATATCAGTCTGGAATATGCCCTTCATGCCCATGGGTTCATTCCCGATGTCCCTTTTTCCATGACTCTGGTCACCCCCCGACTTACCCGGAAGTTCCAGACCCCCTATGGGGAATTTTTTTATCACAAGATTCATCAGAAACTTTTTTGGGGCTTTGACCCGCAAACGCTCATGGCCGAAAAGGAGAAGGCTCTTCTGGATTATTTCTACTTCCATCGCCATCACTTGAAAGCGACTCCTCTTTTTTGGAGAGAAGAACGCTTTCAAAATGTCGGGGATCTTGACGTGAAGAAACTTAAAGTCTATGCCCGGCAATACCCTGAAAAGGTGGGGCGACTTTTAACTTCCTTTTTGGATTACCGAACAAATTATGGAAAGAGCCAGAAAAATAATTGAAGAACTTCGAAGGCGAAACCTGCCGACAACGGATCAGGATGTCCTCAATGTCCTTCGCGAGTACCTCCAGACGCTGGTGCTCAAGATGGTATTTCAGTCCCCCTTTGGGGGGAGCCTGTCGTTTATGGGGGGAACGGCCCTGCGCATCTGCCATGGCATCAAGCGTTATTCCGAAGACCTTGATTTCTGCCGGGACGGCAAAAAAGAGTCTTACCGGTTCGCCAACCTGATGGATGTGTTGGCTCGCGAACTTAAGCTGCGAGGTTTTGACATTGATTCCTCGTTTCAGGAAAACAAAATCGTCCAAAAAGGTTTCTTGCGTTTTGCCGGCCTTGGACGGGCCTTTGACCTCAGGGGCTTCCAGGAGGATCAAAAACTCCATGTAAAACTGGAAGTGGACGTAAATCCCCTTCCGCTCAAAAAAGGAGAGCGGGAAAGTTTTTTCGTCAACCGTTTTCAGGAGATTTTTCCGATCTTAAAACACAACCTCCCCACCCTGTTCGCGGGAAAAATTTTGGCACTGCTTCATCGACCGTATTCTCGCGGTCGAGACTATTATGACCTCATCTGGTATTTAAGCCGGAAAACGGAACTGAACTTGAGTTATTTAAACCGGGGCACAAAGGGGAAAAAATTTAAGGATGTGCCTCAAGTCATGAAAGCTGTTGAGCAACAAGTCAAAAAAGCAGGAGCCTCCGACATCCTTAAGGATGTGGGGCGTTTTTTGGAAGACCCCTCCGAACAGCAGTGGATTCTCAATTATGAACAAGTTTTCCGGCAGTTTATCCTTTAATATTTCAACTCAAGCCCGAGGGTATTGCGATACCCAATCCTTTTTCTACTACCCAAAAAATTTAAAACCGGAAACATAATCATCGTAGCTGATAGGGGCCTCAATACCCAACTCGGAGAGCAGATCAATCGTCTCGGAAAGCGAAAGATTGAGATTGGAGGACAAATTTTCCAGTGAAACCTTCTTTTCCCGGTATTGGCGTATCCAATAAAAAAACCAGCCGTCCCTTAAAAGCTCGCGAGCGGCGGCCGATTTGTCCAAACCGGTTGTTTTGGCCAATTTGCTGATTTGCTTTAATTCCGAATCACTAACCCGGATGCTCATTGTTTTCATGATTCAGTTTCCTCCCTCCCCTTTCAGACGCTTTTCGGCATCGTGAATAATAAAAGCCTGATACCTTCCATAGTGTGCTAAAAGCTTAAGCTTCATTACCGACTCTTCCATGTCGATCGCTTTTTGCGTTCTCAGCCGGACCAGAAAATGAATTGCTGTTAAAAAAGGGATGTTGAACAGTTTAGCGGTCTTAATGGCCAAACCATCATCGGTTGCAATCAGCGATTTCATTTTTTGCGCTGCTATGAGAGTGGACGCCTCCCCCTTTCCCAATCGAAAGTCCTTCATGAATTTATCGATGACTCCTGCCGACGGCTCATCGCACAATTCAATAAGCCCCTCCCTTGTCATTTCTCTCATTAATCTTGAGTCGTCAGAATCTTTTTTGCCGATTTCCTTCTGCACCGCCCCCGTCATAAAACTCCTGTTATTTTCAAGTACGAGCCGCAATAGACTGATCTTAGCCAAAAGAATAAGAGATGATGCATCAAATATCACGTCCATAATACAAATTATTACAAGTGTAATATAATGGCAACAGGTTGGCAAGATTTTTGTTCGGCCTTTTTATTCAATATTCGCGTCTGGTTTCCAGCGCTTTGGATAAGGTCATCGGGTCGATGTAATTAATTTGTCCTCCAACCGGAATGCCGCTGGAGAGGCGGGTGATTTTCGGTACGATGGGTTTGAGTAATTTGGAAAGGTAGAGGGCGGTGGCATCTCCCGTTACATTGGGGTTGGTGGCCAATATAATTTCCCGAATCTCCTCTTTTTTGATTCGTTCGATCAATTCATGGCAACGGATCTGATCGGGCCCCATTCCGTCCAACGGAGACAAAGCCCCCTGAAGCACATGGTACCGGCCGCGGTAAATATGGGTTCTTTCCAAAGCCATCAGATCAGCCGAATCTTCCACCACACAAATCATGCGCGAATCGCGCGTGGGATCAGAACAGGTAGCGCAAGGATCCCGATCCGTAAAATGAAAACAGTGCGAACAAAAGGTGACTTTAGCGATTAATTCAAGCAGGGAATCGGACAATGCTTGAGAATACTCCGGTCCCTGCCTCAAAATAAAGAGAGCCAACCGGAGGGCTGATTTTTGACCAATGCCGGGAAGTTTCGATAATTCGTGGGTAAGCCGATCAAAAGGGGTCATAAAAAACTTAAAATTTAAAATGAAAAATTTAAAACTATGGTACCTTAATTTTTAATTTTGAACTTTGAATTTTAAATTCCAGGAAGTTTAAGCCCCAACCCCCCCATCATGTCGGCCATTTCATCCTGCTGGGCCTCCTGCATTCTTTTGAGCGCTTCGTTGATGGCGGCCACCACCAGGTCCTGCAGCATTTCCAGGTCGTCCTTGTTGACCACTTCGGGATCCATGACCACCGACAACACTTCGCCTCGCCCGTTGACTTTTACAGTCACCATCCCTCCGCCGGAAGAGGCCTCAAATTCTTTGGAAGCCAGCTCTTCCTGCTGTTTTTGGAATTTTTTTTGCAATTGCTGGGCCTGCTTCATGATATCATTCATCTTCATTTGATCTCCTTGGTTATTTACAATGGGGGGCCCGCAGGGCTCATTTGATTTCAATTTGCCCTGCTGATACCCCCCATGCCCCCGCGCCTTGCACTGGCAAAGCCAGATGCAAGGCTTTACTTAATTTCTTTTACTTCTTTTACAACAGCTCCCAAAATTTCCTGGGCTTTTTGAATCATGGGGTGGGCCATTGCCCTTGCACGAGTCTCTTCCGTTTTTTTGGTTTCTTCTCTCTGCCTCATTTCCAGGGCTGTGACCCCCTGGCTATCACGCACCGATACTGATTCGATCTCAAAACGAATTTCTTTTTTAAAGTATTCTTTGGCTACTTGTTTTAATGATTCGATCCGATCTTTGAGCATATCGGCATAAAGTGATTTGGGCTCAAACCCGACTTTGATCATCCCCTCGGCCATCTGAATCGGCACGGCATGCTCCAAAATGGAGCCGACCTGCGGTTTTGATTCACACACTTTTCTCACAAATTCTCCCCACAAACTGTTCTCCTGTTTGGTGGGGGGTACATTTTTTTTTGAATTCTCTTGATTCGGGGCCTTTTCCGCCCCATTTAGCTTTTCCAGAATTTCCGGGATCAACAAATATTCTTTGGATCGGATCATTTTGATGAGAGTCGTGTCAAAAACAAGCCGGGGGAATTCACTGCGTGCCATCTCTTCAATGCCGCGGGCCAAAATCTGAAAAAGAATCAACAGACGCCCCGTGTCGGTTTGTGTTTTCCATTTCTCAAACTGCTCCCTTTCACTGCCGGTGAGATCCAGTGTTCCTCCTTCGCTGAAGAGAAGAAGAGAGTGAAGCGATTCCAGCACCCCTTCCGAGAATATTTTAAGATCACATCCCTTCTCATAGGCTCTCTGGGCCAGTTTGAGTGCTCCGCTTGTGTCGGAGTTGAGAAGAACATCCATCATGTCTGCAAGAAGACTTTGATCGGCCAGCCCCAATAATTCCCTCGCCTGCTCCGGGGAAGGGTTTGAACCGCAGAAACTGATAATCTGATCCAGGAGCGAGAGCGAATCCCTCACCGATCCATCGGCCGATCGGGCAATCAGGTTTAAAATTTCGGTTTCCAACTTTAATCTTTCCTGTTCCAATATTTTTTGAAGATGGGAAACCAGCTCGTTGACAGACATTCTGCGGAAATCAAATCGCTGGCAGCGGGAAAGAATGGTGATCGGAATTTTGTGCGGTTCGGTGGTGGCAAAAATAAAAAGAATATGGGGAGGGGGTTCTTCCAGCGTTTTAAGAAGCGCGTTAAAAGCGCTGGTGGAAAGCATGTGCACTTCGTCAATGATGTAAATTTTATACTGTCCGGTTGCGGGAAGATATTTGACCTGCTCCCTCAATTCCCGCACATCATCGACACCGGTATTGGAAGCGCCGTCAATCTCTAAAACATCCAGCGAAGAGCCGTCGGTGATTCCTCTGCAGGAGGGGCAGGTCTGGCAAGCGTTAACGGTCGCCCCTTTTTCGCAGTTTAAGCATTTGGCCAGAATCCGGGCGAGAGATGTTTTGCCAACCCCTCGTGCGCCGCAGAAAAGGTAAGCCTGATGAACCCTTTTGAGTTCAATGGTGTTCTTGAGCGTTTGAACAACAACCTCTTGTCCCAACACTTCGTCAAACAATTGCGGCCGGTATTTTCTGGCAAAAATTTGATAAGGCATAGTTGTCGCTACCGAACGAAAAATCTGGCTTTGCCAGTTTTGAGCCCGGAAGCCTCCTTCATCGCGAACGCAGTGAGCGGGAAGGTATACAAATAATCACCGGGCTGACCGCGGCACAAGGAAAAAAACCTACCGTTGCTTCCTTCCGGATCTGGCGGGATTGAGTATTTATACCTTTGCACGGGGCCCGGCTGACAGGCAACTTATCCACTTAATTTATTTTGGCAAGATAATCTTGCCAGCAGTCAGAACACGACCGCCCACGAGAGAAGAATCGGGCTTGGCCCGTTCTGAGATGGGAGGCTTCCTTCATCGCGAGCAAAGCGAGCGGGAAGGTATCGGATGTTGTCTTCATGCCTCAAAATAAGCATAAGATGGGGGATTCATTCCCCGTAGTTGTTTTTTTATTAAAATTAGATTAATAATTTCAATAGTTTATAGATATATAATTTCGACTAATTTGGCATCATCTTTGCATATTAAGTAAGTGAAGGATCTGGCTTTGCCAGTCCTGAACACGGGGTTTGGGACCATCTGAGGCCCGGAATAAAATAACGCGAATAGCGACAAATGGGCCGAAGGGGCCCCAAAAATAATGATGTGGGGCAGAATCCAATCGAAGAATTTTCTACTTTTACTCCTGACAATTTTGATTGCCCATTGTGGCGGCACGACAGCTGGTATTCCCAGTTCCACGGAAGGGGGAGTGACGGGGGGGCACATTTATTATGATTATAGCAACGGAGCCACGGGAGATGGGAAAGCCACAGGAACTGACGGTGGTGACGATACAGGGGAAGCTGATGATGGTGGCACAACAGGAGAGGGTTCCTATTCTGCTCCATCGGATGATCCCACTTCAATTCCAATCACAATTGGGAAATGTGAAAAATCGACTGACACCACGGCATCTGCTCTGACGAAAGCCAGTACAAAAAGCAGTGGAACCAGAATGGCGGCTCTTGGCAAAACGAACTCATCGGCCGTGCAGATTACTCTTCGAGGAGCTCCCTCCACTTTTGATAAAGGAGAAGATGAAAAGGAAGCGATTGTCATGAATGTGAGCACCGGCGAAATTGTCACGACACCCATTAACAGAAATGGATCTTTTGAGGCGGTTACTATGAAAGCGAATAGCAAAGAAGACTGGTATGCGGTATTTACGCTGGATGACGATTTTGAAGTTGACGGGAATGCCGTCGTATTCAAGGCCAACGGAAAATTTCAGCAGCAGCAGGATGATGATCCAGAAACCTGCACCATTTCAACTGACGAAGAAAAAGCTTTTTTGGCCGATATGGTTCTTGAAAACACCCCTGATTCCTTCCGGTTGCAATAATCAAAGAATAAAGATAGAAAATTATAATAACTGAGTATTTTGCGCGGAGAGATGGCCGAGCGGCTTAAGGCGCACGCTTGGAAAGCGTGTGTACCTTCACCGGTACCGTGGGTTCGAATCCCACTCTCTCCGCGGAGGATATTTTCTTATTTCATGAAAATTTTCTGGAAGCAAAAAAGCGTCATTCCCGGTTTTGGATTATCGCTCGGATTTACCCTTTTTTACTTAAGTCTGATTGTTTTGATTCCCCTTGCGATGTTGTTTGTCAAATCGACAACGCTGACAGGACCGGAGTTTCTGGAGGCGGCTACTTCTCCCCGCCTGATGGCGGCGTACAAGTTGAGTTTCGGCGCTTCATTGGGAGCAGCCAGCATCAATTTTTTTTGCGGTCTTTTGGTCGCCTGGGTGCTGGTACGCTACGATTTTTGGGGGAAACGAATTGTGGACATTCTGGTCGATCTCCCCTTTGCCCTCCCGACCGCTGTGGCCGGCATTGCGCTCACCACCCTTTATGCGCCCGACGGATTGATGGGGCGCTTGTTCGATCCGCTGGGAATCAAAACCGCTTTTTCGCCGCTGGGAATCGTTCTGGCGCTCACCTTTATCAGCTTTCCGTTTGTGGTGAGAACCGTTCAGCCGGTTTTGCAGGATCTGGATATCGACATGGAAGAAGCGGCCGCCTGCATGGGGGCGGGGCGAATCAAAACATTCTTCTACATCATTCTTCCTGCTCTTTTTCCCGCTTTGACTACCGGATTTGCGCTCGCCTTTGCAAGAGCGCTAGGAGAATACGGCTCGGTTGTCTTTATTGCCGGCAACATGCCGATGAGAACCGAAATTGTCCCCCTGTTGATTATCACCAAGCTGGAACAATACGATACCGCAGGGGCCACCGCCATCGGAGTTGTGATGCTGGTTTGCTCGTTTCTACTTTTGTTTTTGATCAATGGGCTTCAGGGATGGGGAGAGAAAAGGAATCATGATCCGGAAAAACTTTAATATTTTTCCAACTTCGCTTTATCCATCCGTCGTTTCGGAAAGGAAAGAAATCCGCCTTATTTTGACTTTTCTGGCGTTGGGAATTGTTTTCTTTGTGCTGATTCTCCCCCTTCTAACTGTTTTTGCGGGTGCCTTTAACGAGGGTTTTGTCAGATATATTCAATCGTTGTTCACGCCTGAAAATCTGTCGGCCATCCGCTTGACTCTGACCGTCGCGGCTATTTCAATTCCCTTGAACGTGATTTTTGGGATTTCAGCCGCCTGGGCGATTGCCAAATTCGAATTTTTTGGAAAACGATTTTTGATTTCCCTCATTGATTTGCCGTTTAGCGTTTCCCCCGTCGTCTCGGGGTTGGTCTTTGTGCTCTTGTTTGGATCTCAGGGTCTTTTGGGTTCTTTTTTGAACGCGCACGACATCAAAATTATCTTTGCCGTTCCGGGGATTGTGATCACGACCGTTTTTGTCACTTTCCCCTTTGTAGCGCGTGAATTAATCCCTCTCATGCAGGCTCAGGGGAACGAGGAGGAAGAAGCCTCGTTGACGTTGGGAGCCAGCGGTTGGCAAACTTTTTTTTTGGTGACTCTTCCCAACATTCGCTGGGGAATGCTTTATGGGGTTATTCTCCTCAATGCCAGAGCGATGGGGGAGTTTGGCGCGGTATCCGTTGTTTCAGGGCATATTCAGGGATTGACAACCACCATGCCGTTGCAGGTTGAAATTCTTTACAACGAATATAATTTTATCGGCGCGTTTTCTGTCGCTTCGTTATTGGGGTTGCTGGCGCTGGCAACTCTTGTATTAAAGGCACTAGTTGAATGGAAAACACATTCGAAATAATACACGGATGCCATATGACGAAGAATCTGGCTACAAGGCCAAGCTTGGCTTGGCCGCGTAGCAAAGCCATCGGCTTTGCGAAGTACAAGTAGCCAGTTCTGAGATTGGGGGCTTCCTTCATCGCGAAGCGGGAAGGTATATAAATGTCTATCCGAGTAGAAAATCTGGTCAAATCATTCAACGGATTCACCGCCGTCGATAACATTTCTTTTCTGGTCGAAAAAGGGGAGTTTGTCACTCTGCTGGGGCCATCCGGTTCCGGAAAATCGACGGTGCTTCGTTGCATTGCCGGTCTGGAAACACCGACTGCCGGCCGGATTGAGGTGAAGGGAGAAGATGTAACTGAAGTGCCGGTTCAGAATAGAAAAGTCGGTTTTGTCTTCCAGCACTTTGCCCTTTTTCGCCATTTGTCGGTTATTGATAACATTGCTTTTGGATTGAAAGTCCGGGGAGTCAAAACTGGTGAAAGGCTGGATCGGGCTCGAAAACTTCTGGGTCTGGTAGGCCTTGAAGGGTTGGACAAAAGAATGCCCTCCCAACTCTCCGGTGGTCAGCGGCAGAGGGTGGCACTGGCGCGGGCACTGGCGCCAGAGCCGGAGCTTCTTTTGCTGGATGAACCTTTCGGGGCGCTGGACACCCGCTTGAGAAAAGAATTACGAAGCTGGCTTAAGGAACTCCATCATCGCGTCCAATTAACCACTCTTCTGGTCACCCACGATCAGGATGAAGCGTTTGAAGTATCGGACCGCATTCTCGTCGTTAACAAAGGCAGAATTGAGCAGAACGCCCCCCCGCAGGATATTTTTAATTTCCCGGCCACCGAATTTGTGGCCGCTTTTGTCGGGGAGACCAATCGCATTGATGGCGTTGTGACTGCGGGAGAGGTAGCCTGGGGGCATTTTCGCTTTAAAGCGGTTCATCTGCAGGAGGGGACTCAGGCGACTGTTCTGTTCAGACCCAATGATGTTTATGTAACCTCCTATAAAGAGCGGGGGGGATGGCCGGGAACCATTCGTTCCCTTCAATATCTGGGAGCGACCGAACTGTTGGATATCGAGATGGAGCCGGGTCAACATGTCATCGCCCATATTCCTACCGGAGTTGCCGGTTTAAGCGGATTTACCAAAGGGAAAACTGTTTACGTGATGGTCACCGCGGCCCACGTGTTTGAAAAAAAATAAAAAACCCCTCGCGAGTCACGAGGGGTTTTTGTGTACCATTTTCTTTCTCGATGTTAATGCAGTTCGCTGACGATCTTGACTGATTCAATCGCGGTCATGCATGCATCCCGGTAATCTTCAAAATCACCCGGATTGGCCGTGCATTCCAGGGAAAACCCTTTGGCCTTGTTTCTCCAGACCCCCACCAGATACTTGAGGTCGTTGCTGCTGTTTTTGCCTTCGATGATGGAGACGTTTCGTCCCTTGATCACCAGGTTTGTTGTTTTTTGAACATCAACTCCGCGGGATTCCAGACTGCCGCGCAACACTTTCGCGTAGTCATGCGCTGTCTGTCCGCTCACGTTTTCGTCATAACGGAGCCAGATGACCGGGTTGACATCCTTTTTGTGGAGGACCCATTTGATCGGACGGGAATTATCCTGAGTTTTCTGGGTGTCCCATTCGCTATCCGGCTTGCAGACCTTAAAAGATCCGTCAACGATAACGCACTTTTTTCCTTCCCAATCGAGGCTGACGGCATGCGCCGCGCCGTACGAGAAGGTAAAAGCCAAAATTGCCACGAATAAAGTCATGCTTGTTCTCATATGTTTTTATCTCCATTATGTACCTTCCGGTCCGCCTCCGGCGGCCCATGAAGGGAGCCTCCAAACTCAGAACTGGCCAAGCCAGATCCTTCGCTCAAGGGCTTTCTTGTTTTGTTCATGATTGGATAACCCTGTAAATTTGCATTTGCGGGGGGACATTACAAAATCTGGTTAAAAAGGGAAGGGGATTTTTAAGAGGGGCTTACGAGGCTCAAGTATTTCTTCAACTCTTCAATCGACTCATCAATATCGGCTCTGGCCCGATGGACATCCTTTTTTTTCACTTCAACCCCGTATTTTTCACGAAACACTTCCTTAAAAGAACTGACATCCATCAAACGGTAATGAAGACGCTTGGCAAATGCCGGCATGTATTTGTCGACAAAGCGTCTATCGTTTCCCACGGAGTTTCCGGCCAGAACAATTTTTTCATCTGGCAGAAAATGACGATCGATGATGTCATTTAAATCTTTTTCAACCTCCCCAAGCGCTTTTCCCTTTGCCACTTCCAGTGTTAATCCGCTTTCACCATGCGTTTTTTTGCACCAGTCATCCATTCTGGAGAGCGCTTCAGGAGGTTGAAACACAACTGTTGTGTATTCTTCAAGCACAGTAAAATCAAGATCTGTCACAACGCAGGCAACCTCTAAAATCACATCGACCGCTTCGTTAAGACCGGTCATTTCCATGTCGATCCAGAAGAATTTTTTGGATCTCTGTTTTTGTTTTTCCATTAATATTCTTTCCACGGAATCTGTCGTTCTTGTCGTTTTGACTTGTTTTGATTCTTTTCCGCAAGCATTTTTTCTTTGGCGCGTCTGGATCTTTTTCTTTTTTGTCTTCTGATTTTTTCAATCCGCTGTTGCTCTGCGCTTTTGGCCCTCTCAATTTGGTTCGCTATTTCCTGGACCAGCAGGCGGCGCGCCAAAAAGCGGTTTAAGGCCTGCGATCGGGATGACTGACATTTAACATGCATACCGGTCGGGCGATGGAGGAGCCAGACTGAGGAGGAGGTTTTGTTGATTTTCTGCCCTCCGGCGCCGGAGCCTCGGACAAACTTTTCCTCCAAATCCTGTTCCTGGACCCCATATTTTTCCATGAGCCGGATCAGTTCCGCTATCTTAGATTGGGAGACAGGAAATGAGGGCATGAGTAGGATTTACGAATAATGAGCGGCATAGCCACGGATGACAGCACGGATCATTCTCTGATATTTTGTTCCCCGCTCCCTAGCCATCCTTTTAAAAAAACCGAGGCTTTCTTTATCAAGAGAAAGCGTAATTTTTACGCTTTTTTCCGGCCTTACCAACTGATCAGGAGGGGGAAGAAAATCGGTTATTTCCTTGAGAGATCCTACCGGTTGGTCATGCCAACCGGTCCGTTTAATTGTTTTTTTTCTCATAAAATTTTCTCCCTTTGCGCCAAAAACCGGCTCCGATGATTCTAATTTTGTTTTCTCGGTAAGTGAATCTGACTGTAGCTACTTTTTTTCCAACCTTGCCAATACAAAAATATCGGGGTTCATCCGCGCTATGTACCTCATCCGTTGCAATAATGCGATAGGGATCAAAAAAAGCATCAGTGGCCTTTTTAAAATCAAGACGATGTGTCTTTAAATTGATGGCCTCCTTATTTTGGTTCCATACAAAAGAACCAAAGTAAATATCTTTAGCCATATTAAAGTATGGCATTAAAAATGCTCTGAGGCAATATTTTCTTTATTTTTGAAATGGATTGTGAGTGAGGATCTGGCTTTGCCAGTCCGAACGAACCAACGGGGGGTTTATCCAGCACTCAAAAGCTTTTAAGTGCTGGATGACCCCGGTGGCCACTTGAAAATCCCCCAGTCGTGGCCATGTCAAATTCCCCCAGGCAACAGGACTGGTTTTTGTGATTTCTTTTTTACATGACGGTTGT
>SBBF01000063.1 GCA_005240075.1 Nitrospira sp. | reverse complement strand
GTCTCAAACCGCCCCCCAAAGTCCTGCGACTGACCAAGAAATCAAAATCCTAGTGGCACAAGGCCGAGCCTCGCCTATAAGCTATTAAAAAATAAAACCATTTTAAAATCTGGTGTCAAAGTCGGGATTTACTTTCACGCTTTGCGTCAAATCTTGGCCCCCAGTAACCACCCCCATTCTTTGCCCCGTTGTGCTCTGTTTTTTTTCATCCGGCAAGACATGTTTTTTACCTGAAATCGATCACAAGCTCTTTCCCGAGAGCTTGTGAGATTCCCACCAAAGTGCCCAAGCGAAAATCCTTTCCCGATTTCGTATCAAGAAGCCGTTGAATCTGGGTACCACTGGTTCCCATCCGCTTCGCCAACTGGCGGATAGAAAGATTCTTCCGCTTGGCCGCCTCTTGAATCTTGATCTGTAATTTGAGACGTGCACGGGCCAATTCGTACTCCCGGCGATATGCCGGATTTTTGAGTTCCCTTTTAAGGTAGGTCCTGAAATTCTCTCCCATATGTGGATTTTTTCGCATGTCAAACACCTCCTGTTTCAACCATTTTCATCCTTTGCAAGGCAAGCCGGATTTCCTTTTCTGGCGTCTTTTGAGACTGCTTTTTGAAAGCGTGGAGCAAGACAGCTTTGTTGCCTTGGTAATAAAAATAGATCACTCGATGCCTGCCGGGGCGCAACTCCCAAAGTTTATCAACTCCTTTCAACTTCTTGGAGAAAGGGGGTGGAAGGAATCCTTTCTGGACCAGTTCCATTAAGATTGCTTCAACCGGGGCTTTCTCCGATAACGGCAGTGAATTGATGTAATCACGAACCGGTTGGTCGCCACGCGTTGTCTTGAAAAAGATCAACTGCATTATTAAGGAGTGTAACCTATTAAGGTTACAGTTTCAAGAGGAAACCTGGATACTCCATGAAAACCGATGGGCTCTAAGGAGGTGTGATCAAGAAAAATCTACCTCAGTGCCACTTTTTTAGCGGCCACCGCCTGCGCGTAGATGATCAGTTTTTGGTTGGGAAAAAGTTGGTTGGATCTCAATTTGTTCCAGGTCTTCAGTTGAGAAACAGATACTCGATATTTTTGTGACACATCCCACAGAGTTTCTCCCCGGCGGACTAAATGAACAATCTTCTGGCCAACACGGGAGTCGATTCGTGTTGATATTTTTTGAGGTGCCTTTTGTGCCTGATAAGTTTGGCTTGCCACTGTTCCGCTGTCTGTTGAAGGAATAATAATTTTTTGATGGGGACGAACGCCGTTATATTCCCGAAGTGAGGGGTTCTCATCCACCAGATCATCAACGGAAACTCCAAAAGTGGAAGAAATTTTCCAGAGCGAATCTCCCGGCTGAACGACATAAACGGTTTGGTTGAGAGGAGAAGGTAAAATCGGCTGCAATCCGGCAGGCTCTTGTTCATTGGTAGGAGCTGACGGGACATCCAAAGCCAACAGATCGGAGCCCAAATCAGATTCAGCCAACGGTGTTTTATCCTCCACAACAGGCAATTCCGACTTGATCTCAGGTTCCATCAAAGCAGTTTGAGTTTCCTCTTGATCACTTGTTATTTTCAACAACTGACCACTTTTGATGGTCGATCTCTTCCCCAGCCCGTTCAGTTCCCTTAAAGAAGCCACAGAGACTTTATACTTCTTTGCAATCAAACTTAAACTTTCTCCCCTTTTAACCCGATGATGAATATCAGATGAAACTTCCGTCACAATGCCCGAAGAAAGCGAAACCGGTTCATCGCCGGTTTTTTCAGCTTTGGTAAAAATGGGGGATTTGGAAGCCAACAAATTGCCCGGCAGTCCTTTTTTGGGGATTTTCAGACGACTCCCCGTCTTGACTCGGGACCCCACCGATAACCCATTGGCTGAAGCCAAATTCTGTCTGGAGACCCCATATCTTTTGGCAATCGTCGCCAAAGTCTCTCTTTTCTTAACCGTATGATAGACAAAACGAACACGCTCGCTGGCAGGCACCTGTTTGTAGTTTTCTTCAAAACGGTCCGCTGTACCGCGTGGAATTCGGAGACAAAATTTTTCACCCGGAGGAGTCACCCCCATCACCAGGGAGCTGTTGAGATTCTTGATCTCATCGTAAGAAGCCTCCGCGCATTCAGCCACAACACCCAAATCGGTCGCATCCGGAACCGTGACCGTCTCAAAGGAGGCCGGCGCCTCAAAAATAGTGTTCGAAAAACCATACTGCCTGTAATTTTTGGAAATAATCGCCGCCGCCAAAATACGAGGGACATAATCGATGGTTTCCTGACGCAGGTAACGCTTTCTCCCTGAAGTCATCTGCCAAAAATCACGCGTTCCCGAATTTCGGATGGCACGATCGACCCGCCCCGCTCCCGCATTGTAAGCGGCAAAAGCAAGATACCAGTCCCCATAACGCTGATAGAGATCACGCAAATGGGCGGCGGCGGCGCGGGTTGCTTTTTCAATATCGCGCCGTTCATCCACATAACTGCCCGCCTCCAACCCATACAAGCGCCCCGTGCTCTTAATAAATTGCCAGGGGCCGGCGGCATGCGCATGGCTATAGGCATTTAAATTCAGACCGCTCTCGATCATGGCCAGATAAATCAGATCGTGGGGAAGGTTGTATTCCCGAAGAATCTTGTCAATCATCGGGCCATACTTTCCAGAACGTCCCAACCATCGTGTAAAATTAGCTCGAAGAGGACCGGTAAAGGATTTAATCCATCGATCGACACGAGCGTTCCGGATTATCGGAAGATCATTCCCTTTACGAGGTCGCCAGCCACTAGGGGAGGCAAAACCTTCACTCTCCTCATTATCTTCCTGGATGGCGCGGCGAATCATGGTTGCTACACCATCTTGATCTTCTTCTGGGAGTGATGTGAGTGAATTGGAAAATGAATCGTTGGATGACTCGTCAACCAGATCAGGATAACGAACCGAAGAAAGAAGAGGATTATCACGCGACGATTTAACAGCCCCGGTCAACCCACCCCCACAGGCCGACATCGCGAAGAACAGACTCCCCAAAAATAACAGAAAATAAACTTTCATCCTTATCAAAATTGACCTCTTCAATCAGCCCTACATAATGAATTGATTAATGCCTGCCTAGATGGACGAAAAGTTAGACAAAGTATAATGTAAATTTATACGATCATCAACCTTTTTTGGTCTTTAGATGAAAAAAAATCTACTTATGTCCATCGGGGTTATTATCGGCAGAAATAAAAAAAGGTTGCCAACTTTTTTTCAATATTTTTTCTTGAACAAAAATATGACAAGGGGCTATTTTAAAGGGTATTTTTTTACCTATTTTAAAAAATATATCTTAAGACGAGGTATACACTCAGTACCAGGGTTATCCCTCCGACTGCATAACCAAAAAATATCCAGGAACGGGGGGGGTCGAGTCGTTCCTGCCGATCCCATCGGGGATCATAGAGAGGCCCCTGAAAAAAAGGCCCCCCTTTTCCCTGGTCTGATCGGCTTTGATTGTCATCGCTCATGGAGCGCTGAAGACGGGCTTCCCGATCCTTCTTTAAAGCCTGTTCCATCCGTTGCATGGCCTGTTGATTGCCCGGGAGTTTTAATTGGGCCAAAGCGGCATCCCGTGCGGCTTCCCGCGCTGATTGCGTAGTGACATCAGGCTGGTGGGTCATTTGAATATAGTTCAATTCTTCTCCCAGTTGTTTGAGGAGATCTGCAGGCAAGGGATCTCCCGGCTGCATTTTTTCAAGCTGTTGTAACAACTCGGGATGATCGACCAGAATTCGGGCAAATTTGTCGGCCACCACCTTGTCCCCTATTAAAAAATTGAGATCAGAAACAAGCGTCATCCCCTTTTGATGGGCCATTTGCCGATACAATCCCCGAAAGAGAGCTTCCATCAGTTGATTGACGTTGCGCGTGATATTCGTTTCCTTCGTTCCCAGATTCAACATATTGGCAAAAAAATTTTTCCAACTCTCCCCCCCCTTCGGCATAAATCGGGCTTTCCCCCCCTGCGGCAAATCGGGAACAACCTTGTTCCCTCCCAGCATTTCCTTCAGCAGTTTTTCGAAACCGATCTGATCTCCCCCTTCCGCCAAATTTTTAAGGAGGGAGGTTTTTTGAATCAGCTCCGCCAAACCTTGCCCCCCTTCGCTCTTAACCGAAGATGACTGGTCGATCGCTCTCTGCCTCGCCTCCCGCCGTTCCTGGATTTCGTGTCGAATCAGATGACGCATATTTTTTCGATCTTCCACCTGATGACGCATCCGGATCAGTTGAGCCAAATGTTGACGGGAAAGCAGGGATGACTCGGGAGAGGTAGGGGGCAACGAACGATTTTGAATGTGACGGTAGAGAACAGTATCGCGCATGTTCGACTGTTGAAAAAGACGTTCCTGGGAAAGTTTTCTGTACTGATCGTGGGTGATGGGGGGGCGGGACCTTGCGGGACGCTCTGGCGGTCCTTCCATCTTTGTTCGAGTGGTCTGACGATACTCCACCTTGTGCCCCAAATCCCTCTGGGCCCTGATCATTTTTTGCGCTTGAACCAGCGGATCGGTCAAGGGGGACTTGTATTGATCGGTCTTGGGGGGGGCTTTTTCATGGGACGGCTCAATCGGTTTGGTCTCATCACTCTTTGTCCCCGGCGATTGTTCAGTCCCCGGTTTGACTGGTGTGAGGCCCGTTGGAAGGTATTCCGCCATATAACTATTATCGGCCCAAAGGAGGGCAAAGTTGCTGAAAATTCTTGTTTAATCTTAACATGGGGTTTATTTTCAGGTACTTTATTTCCTTTTTAGGGAAAGAGAAACCCTTTGACGCTTAAATCTTCATCAAGATCGGGCCAATGAACCCCATAACCGCTGGGTGAGATTTCGTAATTCTTTAACTGCGCCTTGGTGGCCCCGGATAGACGCGGATACCAGGCCAAAGGAACTGAGAGAACACGGCCATCGCTTAAAAAAACATCCATGGAATCTTTTGCAAAGATTAATTTTAAAATAGCCGGTAATCCGTAATTAATGGCCAAGTTTGAAGAATTCATTCCATCTCTCCTCGATTAACGACTCATTCTCCTTCAAAATCTCCAAAATATTCTTAATGTTTTTGGCACTGAGGCGATAGCTGAAAACCATTTCGCATCCGGGCATCCAAAATTTGGCCTCGCCGCCGTGCCCCTTCACATGCACATGACATGGCTCGTTTTTTTCGTTACTATAAAAGAAAAAACGAAAACCTCCTGCAGAAAAAAGCTTCGGCATCAGCCATGCATCCTTTTGATAATGTTATGAAAAAAAAGGTGTTTTGTAAATAACGTATTAAACGGGGGTGATATAACGATCTGTGTGTAAATTTTAATTCCCCCTCCCCTTGTGGGTATAAGCGCTAACTTAATAATCGCCACAGTACCTTGTCCACTGAGATATTCGTTTCCTTGGTCTTTCCCGTAATTGGATAGAAATGCGTTCCCAGTTTTTTATGCTACACGCCATCCCTAACTGTTACACCCCCACTGGCTTTTTCCCCCTGTCTTCTTTCCCCTTGCTCCCCTGATCGGTATCCGTTAAAAACGGCTCCCTGTGACAAATGTCACGCTCGGTCTTAAGGATAGATTGTTGCAACCGGGAAACAAGGTTTCGGTCAACGGAGCGATTGGCTCTTCAAAATCGTTGATTCTGGCGCGGCTTGTCTGTGAGCTCAAAAAGCCGTTGGTGGTCCTGACAAGCGATTTAAAAGAGAGCCATCGTTTTTTAACTGACCTCCCTTTTTTTCTCCCGCGCGAGGTGGAGGTGTGTCTTCTCCCGCCACTGGACGTTTTCCCCTATTTCAGGCTTTCCCCCCAACCCGATATTTTGATGGAACGAACCGGGGTTCTTTTTAAGACCGCTCACGCTAAGGAAAGTGTTGTCGTCATCGCCCCTCTTCGAGCTGTCAGTCGCCAGACAATCCCCCGAAAAATATTTTTGGAAAAAAGCCAGACTATAGCCTGCGGTGATACAATTGATCGTGATCTCCTGATCCACCAACTGGTGGGGCTCGCCTATCAACGGGTTCCTCTGGTCGAAGATACCGGAACTTTTTCAGTGAGGGGAAACTTGATTGATCTCTACTCTCCCGCCCATCCAAACCCCAGCCGGATTGAATTGATGGGAGATACAATAGAATCGATCCGTTTTTTTGATCCCCGCACCCAGAAAACCATTCAGCAAACGCTGGCCATCCAGATCATTCCTGCAAGAGAAATTCTCTTTGACGCGCTTCCGAAAGATTGGTCGATACAACTCAAAAAACGAGCCGACTTTTTGGAAATCCCGAAATCGGAGAGGGATGAAGTCGCTGAATATTTGGAGCATAAAATATTTTTTAATGGCATTGAAAGTTTTATCGATCTTTTTTATCCGACTCCCGCCACTTTCTTTGATTACCTGCCTGGTGAGAGCCTGATTTGCCTCAATGAACCGCAGAAATTTTTTGGAAAACTTTTGGAAGATTTTGAGGAGCAGAAAAAAAACTGGAAAGAGGCCACAAGCTTTGAACGACTCATCCCTCCGGAGAACCTTTTTCTGACGGGAGAGGAAATACGCGAAGGGCTGTCCTATTATCCCTTGCTTGAATTTGATGACGTTGAAACAAACAACGCCAAAGTGAACCTTGCGATGCAATCCAATGCGCTCATCCAGCAAAAAATCAAGGCCCAGATCACCAGCGAGCAGGCCTTGACCCCCCTTGTTGCCGAACTCAATCAAAAAAGAATGGAGGGAAACCATCTTTTTCTGGTGGCCAGCTCCCCCGCGCAGAGAGAAAGACTCAAAGATCTCTTGAGCCGCTACAAACTACCGTTGGAATCATCCGAGGAACGAGTCCAAGCCGATCAAAAAATCGAACGGGCGGTCATCGGAGAGGCTCCCTCCCCATTCGTTCAAATCATACAGGGGCCTCTTTCAGAAGGATTTTATTGGCCGGATCAAAAACAGTGGTGGATCACCGACGAGGAAATTTTTGGACAAAAATCAAAACGGATATCGCGGAAAGTCGACACCGAGGTCTTTTCCTCCTTTGCTGAACTGACCGAAGGAGATTTTATCGTCCATCTCGATCATGGCATTGGATTGTATCGGGGTTTGAAAAATCTGAAACTGGGTCACTTCCAAAACGATTTTCTTCTCCTGGAATATCGGGGGGGGGACAAACTTTATGTGCCGGTCGACAGGCTCAACCGGATCTGCCGTTATTCAGCCCAGGAGGGAATTCATCCCCACCTCGATAAGCTGGGGGGAACCGCTTGGCAGAAAACCAGAGAAAAGGTCAAAAAAGCGGCCCGGAAACTGGCTCGCGAATTATTGGAATTACAGGCGATCCGCCAGAGTCAAAAGGGTTTTGCCTTTTCCCCCCGCGATCCCCTTTTTGAGGCATTTGAAGCAACCTTTCCCTTTGAGGAAACCGAAGATCAGCTCCGGGCTATTGATGATGTTGTAAGCGACATGCAAAAGGAAAAACCGATGGACCGGCTGGTCTGCGGCGATGTCGGTTATGGCAAAACAGAGGTGGCCATGCGGGCCGCCTTCAAAGCGGTCGCTGATCAGAAGCAGGTGGCCATCCTCGTCCCCACAACGGTTCTCGCTTTCCAGCATTATGAAACCTTTAAAAAAAGATTTGCTCCCCATCCAGTCAATATTGAAATGCTCTCGCGTTTCAAAACCGATTACCAGCAACGAAAAATTATTGAAAATTTAAAAAAAGGGGGAATTGATATTGTGATTGCCACTCACCGGCTTTTTTCCAAAGATATCTCGTTCAAGGATCTGGGCCTTCTGGTGATTGATGAGGAACATCGTTTCGGGGTCGCCCAAAAGGAAAAAATAAAAAAACTCAAAAATCTGGTTGATGTCCTGACGCTGTCAGCCACGCCGATCCCCCGGACGCTCAACTTCTCGCTGGTGGGCATCCGGGATCTCTCACTCATCAATACTCCCCCCGCTGATCGCTTGAGCATCCGCACCTTTGTTACCTCGTTTGACGAGACCACCATCCGCCAGGCGGTCACCCATGAAATCAACCGGGGAGGGCAGGTTTATTTTGTTCACAACCGGGTCCAGACGATTCTTGCCATGAAAGAGCGGCTCCAAAAAATTCTGCCGGAGGTCAAAATGGAAGTGGCTCATGGCCAGATGGATGAGGAAAAACTGGAAGAGGTGATGATCGGTTTTATGGAAAAAAAATTCGAGCTCCTTTTATGCACCAGCATCATCGAATCGGGGCTCGATATCCCCAACGCCAACACGATCATCATGAATCGGGCTGATCAGCTGGGGCTTTCTCAACTCTATCAACTGCGGGGGCGTGTGGGGCGATCCAATCACCGGGCTTATTGTTATCTCATTATTCCTCACCAAGATCTGGTGACCGACCAGGCAAGAAAACGTCTTCATGTCATCCAAAAATTTGTGGCATTGGGATCCGGATTCAAAATTGCCTCTCAGGATCTTGAAATCCGCGGAGCCGGCAATGTTTTAGGGCCAGAACAGTCGGGGCACATTGCGGCCATCGGTTACGATCTCTACGTGAGGCTCTTAAAACAGGCGGTCGCTGAACTCCAGGGGGCCGAGAGCGAAGAGGAGATTGATCCTGAACTCAAACTGGATCTCCCCGCCTCCATTCCAACCGATCTGGTGCCTGACGCTTCGCTCCGTCTTGTGCTCTACAAACAGGCTTCCACTCTTTCAAATGAGGAGGAGGTGGACTCACTGAAAGACGAATGGATCGATCGTTTTGGCAAGCTCCCCGTTTCTGTTGATAATCTTCTTGAAATGATAAGAGTCAAATGTCTGGCCCGAAAATTAAGAATCCCGCAGATTACTTCCAAAAATGGGCTGACGACTTTCACCATTCATCCCACCACCCCCATTCCGACCGACTATTTTATTCAACGAATAAAAAAGGAACCGAAAAAATGTCAGCTGTTTCCCGAAGGAAAATTTGTGATTCGGGATGCGAAAACAGATAGCTCAAAACGGCTCGAAAGAATTTTTAAGGAACTCAAAGATTTTAACAAATCAGTCGAATGACAATTGGTTTCTACATATCAAGTTAATGCAAAATATGCATTGCATTTTTTGCATGATTTGTTATCCTTCTTAAGCCATGAAAAATAAAGAAGAAATCCCTCCATCTAATCCCTTTATTTATGGAAAGATTGTTCGCGGGGTCCATTTCTTCAATCGAACAAAGGAGAAACAGAAACTTCTTAAACTTCTTCGGGGTCAAAGTAATGTCCTGATTATGGGGGATAGGCGTATCGGCAAGACCTCGCTTCTTCTCGAATGCCTCCGGCAGATCGAAGAAGAAGGAACCCCCACATTTTATCTGAATCTGGACCCTATCACATCAGCGACCGATTTTGTAGAACGATTCGGAGGGCTTTTTACACAACAGGTTTCCTTTGCGAAGCGCGCCTTTTTGATACTCAAGGCAGGGCTTCAGGGTTTTCGTTTGAATATGGAGGTTCAGGAGGACGGTTCCCCCACGGCTTCCATACAATGGGCCGGTCCCGGAAAATTTCAGCGAAAAACAATTCAGGAGGTTCTAAAGCTTCCTCAAGAATTGGCAACTTATCAGAAGAAAAAATTTATTGTCTGTTTTGATGAATTCCAGGCAGTTCAAGAAATTGAGGAGGCTGATTTTATAGCTGACATGAGAAGTTCCTTCCAGCATCATGATCAGGTTCTTTATGTGTTTATGGGAAGTGAGCCGGCTCTTTTAAATCAGCTCTTTTCCTCCCCGAAAGAGAAATTTTTCAACTCCTCGATAAAACTTCACGTCGGTCCCATGCCCCGGAGTGAATTTATTCCGTTTATTCAAGGAAATTTTTCAAAGCGTGGGGTTGTTGTTTCCGAAGAAATGGCGGCCTTCATCTGTGAATGGGCCCATGATATCCCGGCGCATATTCAACATCTCTGCGCCTCTGTTTGGGATTATTTAGATCTTTCCATCAAGGAGCTTAATCAGGAGGTCCTTGAAAAAGCCATCGAGGAAGATGTTAAGAGTCGTAGTCAGCTCTATCTCCAATCCTGGCAATCCGTCGGCGATAATAAGGATAAGAGGATTATTCATCGCCTGGCTCAGACAAAAAATATTTCTGTCACTAACCCTGAATTTTGCGAACCTCTTGGAATGAATCCAGCCACGGTCACCCGAAGACTCAAAAAGATTCTCAAAAGGACGCGAGGAGCGGTGATCCACCTTCGGACATTTGGCTACGCCTTTTCGGATCCTTTTTTCGAAGAGTGGGTCAAAAAGGAGGCTTAGCTTGGGTTTTCTAACAGAATGACTCGGCCACTATCCGGGGAAACAAGTTGAGCTTGTTGGCTTTTAGAGAATGTCTGGTCGTGGTAAAGAAAGAAGAATCAAGATCATCAAATCGGCAGGTATGAATCAGTTTTAATTCGCCAAAACCATACGCCTCCCAAATTTTCCCCGCGGTTTGCGGTAAAAAAGGATATAAAAGAACGCACAGCTCCTGAATTTTGATGACAAGAATTGAAAGAACTTCCGAGAGGGTTTCTTTCTCCTCCTTCTTCGCCAAAACCCAGGGGGCGAGCTTGTCGATCATTTGGTCCAAATGACCGATAAACTTCCAAATCTTCTCCAGGGCAAAATGGGTTTTGATGTCTCCTGATTGGGCCGGATCCAATAATTGAATAATCTCCGTCCTGATTTTACAGGGATCCATAAATTCATCCGGAATGGGACAATGGGTCCTGTCCTCGGTTCCTCCCCCGGCAGTGCTCGCTTCGCTGCGCTCTGGCCCCGAAGGGGGCCCTTTGGGCCGGGGGCCCCCTCCACCTTGGCCACCCATTGTCCCTCCCGACTGCATGTTAAAGAAAACTTTTCCCTCCTGATAACGCCAGACCATTCCCAAAATTCGGGAAACCAGGTTTCCCAATCCGTTGGCCAGATCGGCGTTGTACCGTTCCACAAAACCATCCCAGGTAAAGTTACCATCATCGCCAAAACTCGATCCCCGTAGGAGATAATACCGGAGGGCATCAGCGCCAAACTCCGGATACTTTTGCAAAATATCGAGAGGAGTCACCACATTTCCAATCGATTTGGACATCTTCTCCCCCTTTAAATAAACAAAACCATGTCCAAAAACAGATTTCGGCAAAGGGAGTCCGGCCGACATCAGCATGGCCGGCCAGATAACACAATGAAACCGGGTAATGTCCTTGCCGACGACATGCAGATCAGCAGGCCAGCACTGGTTAAACCGGGGACTCTCATCGGCATAACCAATCAGGGTCAGGTAATTGATCAGGGCATCAAACCAGACATAAAAAACATGGGTGGGGTCCAGAGGGACCGGAATTCCCCAGGTAAAAGTACTCCGAGAAATTGAAAAATCCTCCAGCCCCTGTTTGATGAAATTTACCACTTCGTTCCGCCTTTTTGCGGGAAGAATAAAATGAGGATTCTGCTCGATGTGGGCCAAAAGTTTTTCTTCATATTTTTTTAACTTAAAAAAATAGTTTTGTTCCTTAAGCCACTTCGGTTTGGTTTTGTGATTTTTACACAAGCCTTCTTCCAGATCTTTTTCAGTGTAAAAAGCCTCGCACGATTCACAATACCACCCTTCATAGTCTTTTTGATAAATATCCCCCCTCTTGTTGACTGCCTCAAAAAATTTGATGACCGCCTGATGATGTTTTGGATCGCTGGTCTGGACAAACTGATCGTAGGAGACGTGCAACTTTTGCCAGATTTTCTCGAATCGCGGTCGCATGTCGTCACAATATTTTTTGGGGGGGATTCCCGCCTCGAAAGCCGCTTTCTGGACATTGGCACTATGCTCGTCATTCCCCATTTGAAAAGTGACTTGATCCCCCTTCATTCTCTGAAAACGGGCCAGAACATCGGCGCCGATTTTTTCGTAGGCGGTCCCAATGTGGGGGAGAGAATTGACATAATCAATGGCGGTGGTGATAAAAAATTTTGACATAATTTACAAAATATCCAGCATCAGGTTTTCCAAGACGAGAGTTTTGTTGACATTCCGATCCAAATCCCTTTGGGCTTCCGACAAGCGATCAAGCTGATCAATTTGTTGCCAGGCTTGTTTTTCCTTTATTTCTCCCAGAAATTTTCTTTTGATCATTTCCAGAAAAAGAATCAAGTCAAATCCTGCCGAGGCCCACTCGGCGCTTAATGTTGAAATCTGACGAAAAGTTTGCCTGGTCCCCTGGAGTTGAGTCCATTGATCCAGTGCCCCACTCATCTCGGTTGACGGTTCATGGTCAACTGTGGAAGAGAAAAAAATTTTTCGGCACCGGGAACGGATGGTGGGCAAAATTTGAAAAAGCTGGGGGGCAATCAGGATAAAGAGAGCGCTACCGGGGGGTTCTTCCAGAGTTTTCAATAGACTGTTGGCGGCAGAAACCGTCATTTCAGAAGCTTGATGGATGACCACCGCTTTCAGGGGGGCTGAAAGAGTGGTTTTGGCCAAATTTTTTTTTAATCCCCGCAGGAGATCAATGGAAATCGATTTCCCCTCCGATTCAATCAGATAAAAATCAGGATGCTGGTGATGGATGACCGGAAGGCAAGAGGCACATTCCCCACAGGGGCTGTTTTCTTTTTTTTGCACGCAAAAAAGATACTGGACAAATTCGCAAGCCATCTTTTTGCCGCTCTCTCCAGGGCCATAAAAAAGATAAGCCGGTGCGAGAGAGCCGCTTTGGGCTTCCTTCACCAGTTGGTTCCATATTTTTTGAGGTTCCATTTTTTTTCGATCCGATCGACCACTTCCCGATGGACTTGGCCTGAATTTTTTGACGCATCAATCACAACGACCCGTTCGGGTTCTTTTTTGGCAATTTCCTGATATCCCATTCTCACTTTTTCATGAAAAGCCAACTCCTCTTTTTCAAAGCGCCCTTCCCTTTTTTCTTTCCCCTCCTTTTTCAGCCGGGCTTTTGATCGCCTCAAACCTTCTTCTGGAGTCAAATCAAACAAAAAAGTCAAGGCAGGCTTCAACCCTCCCGTTGCCAATTGATTCAAATGATCAATCATTTCAAACGGCACTCCTCGTCCATAACCCTGATAAGCCAGGGTGGCATCGCAAAAACGATCACAAAGAACCAGCTCCCCCTTTTTAAGGGAAGGTTCAATCACCTGTTTGATATGCTGGGAACGGGAAGCTGAATAGAGAAAAAGTTCACAACCGGAAGTCATGTCTTTGTTCTCTTGATTCAACAAAATCTGGCGGACTTGATCCCCAATCCTCGTACCCCCCGGCTCACGTGTCAGGACTGCTTGAATTTTTTTCCCCCTCAGATAGTCATTCAAGAGCTGAATCTGCGTTGTCTTGCCGCTCCCTTCAATCCCTTCAAAAGTAATAAAAATTCCGTTCCCCATCCATTCACTTATGGCTCATCAGGGAAACAATGCGCAAGCCAAAAAAAACCCCACACCAACATGCGTCGGTGTGGGGTTGTAAAATCAAATAACGAACCGATCTTAGAACGTATAGGCAAACTGAGCCGCCAGCGACTGCGCGTCGTTGTTGCCTGCAGCACCTGTGGTGTTATACCAGTCGAAGCGATATTCCAGCTTCATCTTGGCACCATCAGCGATCTGGTAGCCAGCTCCAACGGAACCGGAATAGAGGGTTCCATCAGTTGTAGCACCACTCCAGGTTCCCCCTGTTGTAGAGGCACCCGATCCCCCCCGGGCATTGGGAGGATTGATTTCCCACATCCATCCCGCGCGGAAGGTGACATCCCAGACATCGCTCGCTTCGTAGTTCAAAGCGGCAAAGCCGGCAATGGCTTTTTGGTTGGCTCCCACTCCTGATTCGGAGTTGCTCTGACGGTAAACCCCTTCGGCCGCCAGGTTGACGGTATCAGACAGGGCGATTAAAGCATCCATATCACCGAAGAAATCCCAGTGAGCATTGTCACTAACGGTGAAATTGACCACAGTATCCCCTTCAGGACCAAGCCCCCCACTGATTCCCAGTGTCGACTCGTTCCCTTCTTCACCCCAGTTGAATCCCAAACGGAACAGGGTGGAAGGCAACGCGCTATCTCCAAAGCCATTGGCATTGAAGTCGTTAACAATCGCCCAGTGCAAATCAATCAGGTCGCTAAACGCATAATAGAGTTTAGCACCGTCAACTGTAGCTGGGGTCATATAACGAAACGGAGGAGCATAGGAGATCAGCCAGTTATCGCGTGTATCGACTGATTCGACGCCGACCGGGGCATTGAATCGACCAATCAGGAATTCAATCCCATTGCCAGCCGCCAGATTGGCTGTGACATAGGCCTGTTCAACATCCAGGAAGTCACCCCCCAATTGACCAGCATCGGTGAAACCGGCAAAGTCGAGATCCGCCCGTAGACGAATATTCTCGCCAAAACTTTTGGCCAGATCGATTTCAACCTGATTAACGACAAAGCGGAAATGATCCGCATTGGCCGTGTTACCAATGCCACCGACCGCCGGACCCACAAGGGCGCCGTCATAATCAGCCATCCCGCCGATGTTGCCGCCGGTTGCTGTGGCATCCTGATCGTCATGCTGCCACCCCGTTACGACATCAACAGCGCCGCTGATTTCAACCCCTTCCGCCACGGCTTCCGGAGCCGGAGTCCCATTGGCTTGGAGGGTTGAAGTTCCGGCAAACAGGAGGCCTGCCGAAAACAGCCCTGCACTAATTAGTTTTTTCATTGTTCTCTCCTTTAGAGTTGTTAGGTGTCCTTTATTTACACGAAGCCCATTTTTTAAGCTCTTTGATAAAGCTTCAAAACGGACCTACTGCTTTTTGACTGCTAAAATTGAAAGATGATGAGGCCTTAAAAGGCCTTTCATTAAAATTGGATGAATTTTTAATGATCCCCTTTCAAAAGTCAAGAAAATAGTCCTGAAGGCAAAACAGACCCCCAGACTTGGGCGCTATTTTCTTTATTTTCACCCAATCGTCAAGTAAAAAATACTTAAAGTCGCAGAGACTTGCTATGATTTGTTGATTTTGTTAGGTTGGATTTTGAAATGACAGCCGAGATTAAAAAAATTCTTGTCGTGGACGACGATCCTCAAGTCCACAAAATGCTTTCCACCGTTCTGACAGTCAAAAATTGTCAGGTTGATTATGCTCCCGACGGCTTTTCAGCTCTCAATCAGATCGAACTGAATTCCCCTGACCTTGTTGTCTTGGACATCATGATGCCGGAAATGAGCGGGATTGAACTCTGCCGAAAGATCAGAGAAAATACAAAAAATAAAAAGGTGCTGATTTTAATGCTCTCCGCAAAAGATTCCCAAAGCGACCGGATTACCGGCCTTCAATACGGCGCCGATGATTACGTGACCAAACCGTTCCACGTCTCGACCTTGGTCCACAAAATCGAATACATGTTAAACAAGACTGAAAAATAAAAAACCCCGGCTCGTTTGCACGAACCGGGGTTTGATGGGGTTGAACCCCCATAAATATTACATATCCATACCACCCATACCGCCCATTCCACCGTGGGGCATGCCGGCAGAACCCGATTTTTCTTCCTTCGGCTTTTCTGCAACCAGCGCTTCCGTCGTGATCATCAAAGATGCCACCGAGGCGGCGTTTTGCAACGCTGTTCGGGCAACTTTGGTCGGATCGATGACTCCGGCTTTGAGCAAGTCTTCATACTCGCCGGTCTGGGCATTATACCCGTAAGAGCCGTTCTTTTTCTTGACTTCGTCAACCACAATGGCTCCTTCAAGTCCGGCGTTATTGGCAATCTGCCGGAGAGGTTCTTCCAGCGCCCTCTTGATAATGGTCACGCCGAAAGCTTCGTCATCAGTTGCTTTTAAACTTTCGAGAGCCGAGATGGAACGAATAAAAGCAACCCCCCCCCCCGGAACGATTCCTTCTTCAACCGCCGCTCGGGTGGCATGGAGGGCATCCTCCACACGGGCCTTCTTTTCTTTCATTTCCGTTTCGGTTGCCGCACCGACATTGATCACCGCTACTCCCCCAACCAGCTTGGCCAGCCGTTCCTGGAGTTTTTCGCGATCATAGTCGGAAGTAGTTTCCTCAATCTGGGCGCGAATCTGTTTCACCCGTCCCTCGATATCGGCTTTTTTACCGGCGCCATCGACAATTGTTGAATTTTCTTTGTCAATCGTCACTCTCTTTGCACGACCGAGGTCTTTCAACTCAATATTCTCAAGTTTGATTCCCAATTCTTCGGCAACCAGTTTGCCGCCGGTTAGAGTGGCAATATCTTCCAGCATCGCTTTTCTGCGATCCCCAAAACCAGGAGCCTTTACCGCGCACACCTGCAAGGTGCCACGGAGTTTATTGACCACCAATGTGGCCAACGCTTCCCCCTCCACCTCTTCGGCAATAATCAAAAGGGGGCGTCCCAGCTTGGCAACCTGCTCCAAAACCGGAAGGAGTTCCTTCATGTTGGAGATTTTCTTTTCGTTGATGAGAATGAGCGGATCTTCCAGAACAGCAACCATCCGTTCCGGATCGGTGACAAAATAAGGGGAAAGATAGCCGCGGTCGAACTGCATCCCTTCCACCACTTCCAGGGTGGTTTCCATCCCCTTGGCTTCTTCAACGGTAATCACCCCTTCTTTGCCTACCTTGTCCATCGCCTCGGCGATGATGTTGCCGATCGTTTCATCGTTATTGGCTGAAATGGTTCCCACTTGGGCAATTTCCTTGCGGTCCTTGGTCTGCTTGGAGAGTTTTTTGAGCTCCTCAACCACCGTGGAAACCGCTTTGTCGATTCCCCGCTTGATTGCCATCGGATTGGATCCGGCGGCTACCAGCTTGGACCCTTCACGATAGATGCATTGAGCCAATACGGTTGCGGTGGTGGTTCCATCCCCCGCCACATCAGAGGTTTTGGAAGCGACTTCCTTCACCATCTGCGCCCCCATGTTTTCGAACTTGTCTTCCAGTTCCACTTCCTTGGCAACCGTCACTCCATCTTTGGTGATAGTGGGGGAACCGAATGATTTTTCAATCACCACATTGCGCCCCTTGGGGCCCAAGGTCACCTTGACCGCATTGGCCAGAATGTTGACTCCGTTTAAAATCTTCTGACGCGCCCTGTCTTCAAATAAAATGTCTTTCGCCATGATAGTTTCTCCTTTTTGATTTGTAAGGGGGGAGCACCCCGCCCCTATTAGTTATTCAACAATAGCCTGCACATCATCTTCGCGCAGGATCAAATATTCTTCCCCTTCGACCTTGATTTCAGTTCCCGAATATTTGGAAAAAAGAATCTTGTCCCCCGCCTTGACATCCAGCGGAACTTTTTTGCCGTCATCCAGAATTTTGCCGTTTCCTACCGCAATAACTTCCGCTTCCTGTGGTTTTTCCTTGGCGGTGTCCGGAATAATAATCCCTCCCTTGGTTTTTTGCTCCTCCGATAACCGTTTCACAATAATCCGGTCATGAAGAGGACGAATTTTCAGTTTCTTTTGAGACATAGTTTTTCTCCTCAATAGTTTTGAATTTGTTATCGATTTATCAAGCCTTTGGAAATCCTTGAATCATCAGGCTCCCTCGACTTGCGAGGGGAATATAGGTTTAGGTGACCTTTTGTCAAGAGGGGAAATGCAAATTCTTACAATTTTTTTTTAACCAACTCCTCTTCATAATACTTCTTATAAAGGACCTCCCACTCCGGGGTCCCTTCTACCACCCCTTTTTTTAAGGAGCGAATTTTATCCCTGACCTGATCATCCAACTGATCATTAAGAGCGAGAAAATCAAACACAGTTTTCTTAATGATTCTAAGGGCTTCCTCCTCATCGGTATAATCCACCAACTCATCCAGATAGAGTCGATCGTGGATTTTGTGGCATATATTATAGATACGGTCTTCGGAGAAATGCATTACAACACCATCTTTTTATCTTTCGCCAACTGTTTTTTGATCATCACAAACGCCTTTTGCTCGTCCAATTGACCTGATTGGATTTGCCCCCGGTAGTTATCCAGCAACTTGCGGGCTTCCTGATCCAATTTAACCTCCGCCATCAAATCATCATGAATGACTTTTTCAATCCCCTCCAAAATCGCCCCTTCTTTGACGCGCAAGGTTATCAATTTTTTATCCTTAAGATTTTTCAACACCAGCTCCGCAATTTTTTTGATGTGGCGATCTCGTAAAAGCATAAATTTTTTATCCACATCCTGTGGATAACTCCGGATAACCTTAAGTTGACATACCCTATTATTGTATATTAGTTAAGTCCACAAAATCCCGACAAGGAGGGAATTTTTTATGCTGGAAGTGGGCAAGGCCGCCAACGGTGGAGATGCCGGTTTTGAACCGGTTATCACTGATTTTCCCAATCAGGCAAAGGGAATCAAATTCAAAAAAGAAACATTAATTGACGAGCTCCTCTCGCTGGGACACGCGAAAATTACCCCTCAAATCGCCCGCATGGTCGGCGATGAAGTTGAAAAGGAAATCCATAAAAGAAAAATCGAGTTTTTATCAACGGAGCTGATCAGTGAACTGGTAGAGGGAAGACTGGAAGAGCTGGGGCTGATCCGATCGCGGCGGTATTCCACTTCTTCCGTTGCTGAAAAAGAGGATCACGGAACTGTTTCGCTGGTGAAAGCCCGGCAGGAGCTCCTGCCGGAAGTTCTGGAAGTTCTCGCCCCTTCGAATGATGCTCCCCCCAAGGGAGGAGGCACCTCTGAAAAAATAAAGCCGGAATTTGCCGATGAGTCTCTCGAAATTTTAAGACGCCACTTCCTCATCAAAAATGAAGAAGGGGAGATCGTCGAGTCGCCGGAGGAACTTTTGGGGAGGGTCGCCCGAACGATTGCCGCCTGCGACATCAAATATTCCCCTTCCATCAATTTAAAAAATATCGAAACGGAATTTTTTAACCTGATGGCGGGAGGACATTTTTTGCCCGCTCCCGCTGTTCTCAAAAATGCAGGGAGGGCTTTGGGATTTTTGTCCTCCTGCACGGTCCTTCCGATCAACGACAGCATGGAATCGATTTTTGAAACCATGAAAGAAACTGCCATCATTCACAAGTGCGGCGGTTCGACCGGTTTTTCGTTTTCCACTCTCCGCCCCCGTCATGACAATGTCCATTCCACCCACGGTTTTTCCAGCGGCCCGGTTTCGTTTATCCGGGTCTATCACGCGGCCACCCAGGCGGTCCGCGATGGCAGCGAGAAATCGGGCTTGTCCCGGGCCTTTTTGAGAATCGATCACCCGGACATTCTGGAATTCCTCTCGCTGGCCGAATCAGCAGAAAAAATGCCCCATTTTCATTTCTCTGTCGGTTTGACCGGCAATTTTATTAAGGCTTTTGAGAGCAACAGTTTTTATGACCTGATCAACCCCCGATCGGGAGAGCCGGTCCGCAAATTAAAAGCCACCAAGGTTTTTGGCGACATGGCGCGCTGTCTTGTCAGATCGGGAACCCCTTCATTTTTTTACTGCGACCGGATTGAAGCAGGAAATCCCACCCCTCTGCAGGGACAATACAAAGCGCTGGATCCCTGCAGTGGTCAGCCATTTCTTGATTTTGAACCCTGCCATTATGGGGCAATCAATCTCGCAAAGATTGTCAAAAACAAGAAAATAGACTGGGAGCAATTAAGGAGAACCGTCCAGAGCGCGGTGCATTTTTTGGACAATGTCATCGAAGCCAACCACTATCCTCTTCCTGAAATCGAGGAGGCAGCCAGAAAAAACAGAAAAATCGGATTAAGTGTGATGGGATGGGGCGATTTGCTGGTTTTATTGGGGCTCTCCTATCATTCTCCGGAAGCGGAAACATTGGCCGAACAGTTGATGTCTTTTGTCAATCGGGAGGCCCAAAATGCCTCTCTGGAGTTGGCCAAAAAAAGAGGGACTTATCCCGCCTTTGAGGAAAGCATCTATGCCGACCGGGGAACCAAAAGAAGACATGCCGTTTTGACCGCGATTGTGGACGATCCTCTCCTGGCCGGCGTGGCTGGCTGTTCAACGGGAATTCATCCCCTTTCGGCTCTCGTATCGGAAATAAAAATCGGGAAGGAATCAACAACAATCAAAATTCATCCTGAATTTGAATCATGGCTTAAACAGGAGGGATTGTTTTCAGAAAAAATCATCGATCATCTCCTTAAAAAGGGAAGTTTGGAAGAGATGATCGAATGGCCCCGTGAGGTGAGAGAGCTTTTTGTAACCACCCGACAGATTTCGCCGGAATGTCATTTAAAAATCCAGGCGGCCTTTCAACGACACACCGAAAACGCGGTTATTCAAAAAATTCCGCTGGCGGGAGAGACCAGCGAGGAAGAATTGGGACACTGGATGACACTGGGCTATGACCTGGGATTGAAGGGAATCATTTTTGAACCTCAAAATCGGGAGGGAGAGGCAAACAAACCGGGCGACGAAAAAGGAACTCTCCTGGAAGCGATTTCCCGACTGATCACATTGGCCCTCCGCTCCGGGGTTGAGGGGGAAATGATCGCTACAGCGGTCACCGGCGCCCTTGAAGAAAAAAAAGGGTAACGTTGCAACTCGAGTCGGTCAACCTGGATCAAAACTCGTCCCAACTTCATCTCAAATGGAACGACGGTTTTTCAAAAACAATTGGGCTTTTAACCTTAAGAAAAGAATGCCCCTGCGCCCCCTGCCAGGACAAAAGAATCAGCACCGACAAAAAATCTTTGAGTCTCCCAACATTTGATCCTCTTCCCCTTAAGGCTTTGGAGCTCATTCAAATAACCCCCGTTGGAAATTACGCCATCTCTCTTCGATGGAAGGATGGCCATTCAACCGGCATCTACCCGTTCGATTATCTCCGAAAATTGTGAAGGGAGTCGAATCTGCCAATGATATTCTTTTGACTCATACGTCAAAATAATGACTATTTCTGTGCTGTTACCCCAATAAATAATATATAATATATTGAAATTATTTATAAAATATTTTTTTGACATTACGTATAATGGCACAAATATTGCTCCTTTATATATTTAGAAGGGGAGTGGAGGGGAGTATTGATAATGAAGACCTTGATCATCATACTTTCTATGACCGCATTGCTAATCGGGGGATCAGTTCAATTAGCAATGGCGGATGAAAAGGAAGAGAAAACAGAAAAAAAAGAGGATGAAGCCAAAAACCCAACCATGATTTGCGAAAATCTGGCTGAACAAATTTCTATTTTTGCTCCGCTTCAGCAAGCCACCAGCGACGATTTTGCCAGAATAACCGATGTCCGCCTCTGCCCATCGATGTCATCACAGTGCGAAGATTTCACACTGCGCATGAAAAAACTCTACAAAGAGTACCGGTCGGAATGTCAGGATGATTTTGAAATGCCGGTTGTTGCCAAGTGCGATTATACGACCAATCCCTGCATCAAAAAACCGCGACAGGCCCAAACCAATGTCCGCCGACCTTCGGTCGCCGATTGGTACCTTCCTCATTTGTAAAATCAAACCTCGCCCGGTAATGCCTCAGTTTTTCCTTCCAAGACCGTAAACACCAGTTGCCAAAACATGGCGGATATTTGATAAACCTCTGGGGACTTCATCCGCCAGAGGCGG
>SBBF01000081.1 GCA_005240075.1 Nitrospira sp. | reverse complement strand
GTCCCCGATGCGATCAAAAAAGGGGCCCAGCAGGCAAAGAAAAGAATGATCCATTTTCCTGTGGAGGAAGGGACAATCCCCCATGATATTTTGGGGAAGTATGGAGCGGCCCGGGTTCTTCTTCGCAAAGCGAGGGGAGGAACTGGAGTCATTGCCGGAGGGGTGGTGAGAGCGATTGTTGAGTCGGCAGGGGTGCACAATATTTTGTCAAAGGTGATTGGTACATCTAATCCGCATAATGTGGTGAAGGCAACTTTTGAGGGACTTCTTCGTTTGATAGCCCGAGAGAAAATTGAAATTCCTTCCGCGGTTGTCAGTGAAGTGGGTGAGGAGGTTTCACCATGAAGGAAAAGATCAGGATTCAATGGTATAGGAGCGCTATTGGTCGTCACCAGAGGCAAAAAGATACGGTTCGGGTTCTCGGTTTTACAAAGTTGAACCAGACGCGGGAAGTTGAATCGACTCCGGAAGTTTTGCGGATGATCCAAAAAATCCCGCATTTGGTTCGTGTTGTGGAGAATGCATCATGAGACTCAATGAATTAAGTCCTCCTTGGGGGGCTCATCACAGGAAAAAGAGATTGGGACGGGGGGAGAGCTCTGGCTTGGGAAAAACGTCCGGTCGCGGGCACAAGGGACAAAAAGCCCGCGCGGGGGGCTTTCACAAAAGAGGTTTTGAAGGGGGACAAATGCCGTTGGCCAGACGTCTTCCCAAAAGAGGTTTTTTTCCTCTTTTCAAGAAAGAATATCTGGTGGTCAATGTGGCCGATTTGTCCTCTTTTTCAGCCAACGCGGTTATTGATAAAAAAGTTCTGGATGAAGCGGGGCTGATTCGAAAATCTTCCCTCCCCCTCAAAATTCTGGGGGATGGTGATTTATCGGTGGCTCTTCAGGTCAAGGCGGACCGATTTTCAAAATCTGCCAGAACAAAAATTGAGAAGGCGGGGGGACAGGTGATTCTGAATGGCTGACGGGGGACTGACAGGTTTAACCAAAATACCGGAGTTGAGAAAACGGGTTTTGTTTACCCTGCTCATGCTGGGCATTTACAGGCTGGGGGTTTTTGTTCCGACTCCCGGAATTGACACAGAGGCTTTAAAAAAAGTTTTCGCGCAGGGGACGGTCTTTGAAATTTTTAATTTGTTTTCAGGAGGGGCGCTGGAGCAGTTCTCGGTTTTTGCGCTGGGGATTATGCCTTACATCAGCGCCTCGATCATTCTTCAGTTGCTGACGGTTTCGATTCCTTCCCTGCAGAAGCTCTCCAAGGAAGGGGATTACGGCCGGAAGAAGATCACGCAGTATACCCGTTATGGAACAGTTGTTCTCTCCATCATCCAGGGTCTGGGAATTAGTATGGGGTTGAAGCAGCAGGAGGTTCTCCTTCCGGGGGTGGGGGGATCTGGTTTTTTTCTCACCACCATGATTACGCTGGCGGCCGGCACGTCGTTTATCATGTGGCTGGGGGAACAGATTTCGGAGCGGGGAATCGGCAATGGCATTTCGCTGGTGATTTTTGCAGGTATTGTGACCGGTATGCCGGGGGCTTTTCGCGATGCCTGGAATACCAAGGAACAGTACGCTGGTTTTATCGGATTCATACTTCTGTTGGCTTATGTTTTTTTGGTTATTAGCGCGATTATCTATATGGAGAGAAGCCAGAGGAGAATTCCGATCCAGTATGCCAAGCGGGTGGTGGGGCGGAAACTCTACGGGGGGCAGAGCACTCATTTGCCCTTGAAGCTCAATATGGCGGGGGTGATCCCCCCCATTTTTGCGTCGTCGTTGATTTTGTTTCCGGCAACGGTCGCCCAGTTTTGGAAGAACGATTTCATGCAACAGGCGGCCGGTGTTCTTTCACAAGGGTGGTTTCATGACATGCTTTATCTCGGCTTGATCGTCTTTTTTACCTATTTTTACACGGCGGTGACTTTCAATCCGGTGGATGTGTCGGAAAACTTGAAGAAGAATGGAGGGTATATTCCAGGGATCAGACCGGGAAAGTCAACCTCTGATTTTATTGACACGATTTTATCGAGAATCACGCTGGCGGGGGCCCTGTATATCGGATTTATCTGCGTTCTCCCCACCCTGCTGATTCGCCAGTTTAATATTCCCTCCAGCATGGCGGCCACCTTTGGGGGAACTTCTCTTCTGATCGTTGTCGGTGTAGCGATGGATACGGTGGCGCAGATGGAAGCCCATCTGCTGACTCGAAGCTATGAAGGTTTTTTGGGGGGGAGAGCGGGAAAATTCAAGGGGAGGCGGTTTTGAGGATTATTTTGTTAGGGCCTCCCGGTGGGGGAAAGGGGACGCAGGCGAAGTTTTTGGAAGAAAGACTCCATATTCCCCCGATCTCGACGGGCGATATGTTGAGGGAGGCGAAGAAAGAGGGAACCGCTCTTGGGCAGAAGGCGGCCGGTTTTATGAGCGAGGGGAAGCTGGTGCCCGATGATCTGGTGATTGCCCTTATTGAGGAGCGGCTGAAAAAAAAGGACAGCCACGACGGATTTATTCTTGATGGTTTTCCCCGGACGGTGACGCAAGCGCAGGCGTTGGGGAAAATGCTGGTCGAGAAGAACTTGAAGATTGACGCGGTTGTCAATTTTAAAGTCCCTGATGAGGTGGTGGTTCAAAGACTTTCCGGCAGGGGGACTTGCAGTACCTGCGGTCTGGTTTATCAGAGGATGGGGATCTGTGATCGGTGCGGAGGAGCGCTGGTTCAACGGGATGACGACAAGAAGGAGACAGTTCAAAAAAGGTTGCAAGTTTATCACGAACAGACCCGACCGCTGATTAAATATTACAAGGGTCAGGGGGTTTTGAGGGAAATAGAAGGGGTGGGGAGTCCGAAAGAAATTTTAGGGCGGTGTCTTAAGGCCCTGGGCGTGAAGGATTCTCTGGCGTCATGATTATACTCAAATCGCCCGAAGAGCTCCAAAAAATGGCGACAGCAGGCCGGATGGTGGCCCAAGTTCTTTTACAACTGAAAGAAAAAGTGGTGCCGGGGGTGACCACGAATGATTTGAATCGGATGGCTGAGGAGATGATTCGCAAGCAGGGGGGAATTCCGACATTTATCGGGTATCGCGGATTTCCCAAGGCGCTCTGCACCTCGGTCAACGCGGAAGTGGTGCACGGAATTCCCGACAATCGCCCCTTGGCTGATGGCGATATTATTGGAATTGATTTGGCGGTAACCAACGATGGTTTTGTGGGGGATTCAGCGATCACGGTGGCGGTTGGAAAAATTTCCCCTTTAGCGGAAAAGCTGATGAGAGTGACGCGAGAATGTTTGTACAAGGGGATTGAATTTGTCCGGGAGGGGAAACGGGTTGGGGATGTTGGATGGGCGATTTCGGCTCACGCCGAAGGAGAGGGATACTCAGTCGTGCGTGATTTTGTAGGGCATGGGATAGGGCGCCAGATGCATGAAGAACCGCAGGTGCCTAATTTTGGAAAGGCAGGGAGCGGCCCCCGCATTCGAACAGGAATGGTGCTGGCGATTGAGCCGATGATCAATCAGGGGAGGGCTGACGTGGAAGTTTTGGCAGACGGATGGACGGTCATTACCAAAGACCGAAAACTGTCGGCTCATTTTGAACATACGGTTGCTTGTACTGAAAAAGGCCCCTGGGTATTAACGGAAATATAATGGCAAGCGAACAATCTGGCTTTGCCAGTTGTGAGCGCGGGGTTTGGGGCCATCTGAGGCCCAAAATATAAAGTTGCGAATAGCAACAAACGGGCCGAAGGGGCCCCAAGTATGAAAGAAGAAGCGATTGAGGTAGAAGGAACTGTTATTGAACCGCTTCCGAACGCCATGTTTCGAGTGGAGCTGGTTAATGGACACAAAGTATTGGCCCATATTTCGGGGAAGATGAGGATGCATTTCATCAAAATCCTCCCTGGCGACAAGGTGAAAGTAGAATTGTCCCCGTATGATTTAAACAGGGGGCGGATAACCTATAGAGCCAAGTAGGGGCGAAAAAGATGCGAATAGCAACAAACGGGCCGAAGGGGCCCCAAATATGAAAGTCAGGTCATCTGTCAAAAAAATTTGTGATTCATGCAAGGTCATCCGTCGCCGGGGATTGGTGCGTGTGATTTGCAAGAACAAGAGACACAAGCAAAAACAGGGATAGAAATATAGTTTGCACGCTCGCGGAGAAAGAATCGCGAGCATAGCGAGCGGGAAGGTATCTAATGCCAAGAATTGCAGGAGTGGATATACCGGGCAGGAAGAAAATCGAATTTGCGCTGACCTATATTTACGGTATTGGGCGGAGTCGTTCGAAAGAGATTCTGGCAAAAACCCACATTTCACCGGATGTCAGAGCGGAAGAACTCTCTGATGACGAAGTGGCCAAGATCCGGGCTTATGTGGATGCCCATTATCAGGTGGAGGGGAATCTGCGTCGTGAAGTCTCCTTGAACATCAAACGGCTGATAGATCTGGGAACCTGGCGGGGGTCCAGGCATAAAAAAAATCTTCCGGTCAGGGGACAGAGGACAAAAACAAATGCACGAACCCGAAAGGGACCACGAAAAACGGTGGCTGGCAAGAAGAAAGCGCCAGGACCAACATAATTTACGCTCGCACGCTCGCGGTGGAAGAATTGGGCTTTGCCCGTTCTAAGCTGGAAAGCTTCCTTCATCGCGAATGAAATGAGCGGGAAGGTATACAATGGCAAAGGATCTTCAAAAACTACCGACTATTAGTGCCGAGCCGGTGAAAACGGCCGCAACAAAGGCTGAGGCGGCCAAAAAGGCCGGCTACAAAAAGAAAAAGAAGGCGAGAAAGAATGTTTCGATGGGGATCATTCATGTGAGGGCTTCTTTCAACAACACCCTCATAACGATTACCGATCAGCAGGGGAACACCCTTTGCTGGTCGTCATCCGGGGCGAGAGGTTTCAAAGGATCGCGCAAGTCGACCCCGTTTGCGGCCCAGATGGCGGCCGATGAGGCGGCCCGGAAGGCGATGGAACATGGGGTCAGAACGGCTGTTGCTTTTGTGAGTGGACCGGGGGGGGGGAGGGAGTCAGCTTTAAGGGCTATTTCAGCGGCGGGAATCAGGATTGGGCGGATTCAGGATGTCACTCCGATTCCGCACAATGGTTGCCGTCCGCCCAAGAGAAGAAGAGTGTAAATTCATGACTCGCGCGCTCGCGGTGGAAGAATCGGGCTTTGCCCGTTCTGACTTTTGAAGCTTCCTTCATCGCGAACAAAGTGAGCGGGAAGGTATCCAATGGCAAGATATAAAGATTCAGTTTGTTGCCTGTGTCGGCGCGAAGGGCTCAAACTTTTTTTGAAAGGGGATCGCTGTTATACCGACAAATGCGCCATCGAGCGGCGGGAATATGCTCCAGGCCAGCATGGCCAGGAACGACGGAGCAAGCTCTCCGAATATGGTCTTCAGTTGAGGGAAAAACAGAAAGTACGCCGCATTTATGGACTTCTGGAACGTTCCTTCCAGAGGTTTTTTGACAAGGCTGACCGAATGAAAGGGGAAACGGGCAAAAATCTGATTCAGTTGTTGGAATCAAGACTGGACAACACCATTTACCGGATGGGTTTTGCCAATTCCCGGAATGAAGCGAGAATGCTGATCACTCAATCGCATTTTCTGGTGAACAACAAAAAGATTACCATCCCTTCGGCCCGAATCAAGGGGGGCGATCTGGTGTCGGTCAAAGAACGAAGCAGAAAAATGGCCCGGATTGTGGCGGCCCTGGAGGCGAGTCAACGAAGGGGACTTCCCGAATGGCTGGAAGTAGACCGGGAGAAAATGATCGGAACGGTAAAAACGCTTCCCCAAAGGGATGCTGTTACCATGCCGATTACCGAACAATTAATCGTTGAGTATTATTCCAAATAGGAGGCAATCATGAGCAGTCTTGTTTATAAAAACTGGCGCAGCCTGATCAAACCGAAGTTTCTCTCCATGGACAAGGAGAGCCATACGGCGGTTTACGGCAAATTTACAGCCCGCCCCCTGGAGAGGGGATTCGGGTTGACTTTGGGAAATGCACTCAGAAGGATTCTCCTCTCATCCCTTCAGGGAGCCGCGATTGTGTCGGTGAAGATTGACGGCGTCCTTCATGAATTTTCAACTGTGCCGGGAGTGAAGGAAGATGTTACCAACATCATTCTGAATTTGAAGGAGTTGAAGATCAAACTGCTCCAGGGAGAATCAGCCACCCTGACCCTCTCGGCCAAGGGGGCTGGTTTGGTGACAGCCAAAGACATTCAAACAGGAGGAGTTGTTGAAATAATGAATCCAGACCATCTCATTGCCACGTTGGGGGAGGATGCCAGGCTCACTATGGAGATGAAGGTCAAGATGGGGAAGGGATATGAACTGGCTGAGCGAAACAAGGAAGCGGAAGCGCCGGTCGGCACCATTTTTATGGATGCCAATTTTTCTCCCATTGAACGGGTCACCTACAATGTCACGAATGCTCGCGTTGGACAGATTACCGATTATGATGCCTTGACCCTGGAGGTCATGACCAACGGTTCCATCCTGCCGGAAGATGCAGTGGCTTTTTCGGCAAAAATTCTCAAGGACCAGTTACAGGTCTTTATCAATTTCCAGGAAGGGGAAGAACCGGAAGTTGAGGAGAAGCCGGTGGAGATCGTCAAGACCAATGAACACTTGAATCGCCGGGTGGAAGAACTGGAGCTATCGGTTCGATCGGCCAATTGCCTCCAAAATGCCAATATCAAATATATCGGGGAACTGGTTCAGAAGAGTGAGTCTGAGATGTTGAAGACCAAGAATTTTGGAAGAAAGTCGCTCAATGAGATCAAGGAGATCCTCTCCGAAATGGGTTTGACCCTCGGGATGAAGATTGAGAATTGGAATGTTCCGAAAGAAGAACCTCTCCAAGAAACAGAGGAGGTTTTTTAATTTATGCGTCACCTTGTTCAAGGCCGAAAATTGGGAATGAACAGTTCTCACCGATGGGCGATGTTTCGCAACATGGCTACCTCGCTGGTTGACAGCGAGAGAATTATCACGACGCTTCCCAAGGCCAAGGAAATTCGCTGTTTTGCGGATTATGTGATCGGTTTGGGGAAAAAAAATAGTCTGGCGGCCCGGAGACAGCTATTGAGCTTTCTTAAAAGCCGCGAATCGGTTGAGAAAGTTTTTTCAGTTTTGGCGCCCCGTTTTCAGGCGCGGAACGGTGGTTATACCCGGATGCTGAAACTAGGCTGGCGACATGGAGATTCAGCCCCGATGGCGCTCATCGAATATTTGCCGGAAGTGAAAAAGGAACAAGCTCAAAAAAAGAAGTCTAAAAAAGAGTGACCAAACCCATTGACTACCAAAAAAGAGCCTTTGTAATCGTATTGGCCCTTTTGGGTGTTGTATTTTTTCTCCTGATCCGACCGGTTTTGATGCCGGTCATGTTAGGGGCCATTCTCGTTATTCTTCTTTATCCCCTTTATTCTTTTCTACTTAAAAAATTTAAAGGGAGACCCTATCTTGTTTCTTTTCTTGCCACCTTTCTTGTTTTTACTCTTCTGGTTCTCCCCACCGGTCTGGTTATTGCGCTTTTGGTCAATCAGGCGATTGACCTCGTCTCCCAACTCAATCTTAAAGAGCAGATTGACCGCTTGGTGGCCCACGGCGGCTATCAGAAATTCATTCAGCCGCTTGTTCTGGAGGTTCAAGACAAGTTGAAGCTGCAGGTTGATGTGGCGGGGCTTGTGACAAGGGGGACCCGCCAGGTTCTTCATTATGTTTATAATTTTTCTCCCCAGGTTTTAAGCCATACTGCCGGTTTTATTTTCAGTTTCTTTGTGATGCACTTCTCAGTTTTCTTTCTGTTTATCGAGGGAAAAAAAGTCATTCAGACCATCCTCGATCTTTCCCCCCTTCATGCGCGATATGAGACTCGTTTATCGGGCGAAATCAAAAACATGATTTATGCGACGGTCAACGGCTATTTGGTAACAGCGCTAGTTCAGGGAGCGTTGGCTGGAGTCGGCTTTGCCATCGCGGGAATACCAGCCCCTCTCGTTTTTGGAGCTCTCACTTTTTTTATGTCCTTGGTTCCCATTGTGGGAGCGACCACTGTATGGCTTCCGATAGCTCTTTGGCTTTTTTTCCAGGATAAAATCAGCACCGGCATTTTTTTGTCGATTTATGGTTTTTTGGTCATTTCCGGAATTGATAATTTTATCAAGCCGATGATCATTCAGGGGAAGGCCAAAATTCATCCCCTGATTATTTTCTTTGCCCTGTTTGGAGGAATCAAACTCTTTGGCCCGATCGGCATTCTTTTTGGCCCCGTGTTAACCGCCCTCTTTTTTGCCTGCATCCGGATTTACAAAGAAGATTTTCTTAAAACAGAAGAGACAAACTCTCTCCCGGTTTAAGGATTTTAACCTGTTCTCCCTTGTTTGAAGAGGGGAGTATTTTTTTTAATTCTTCAATTGGTTCATTTACTCTGTCCCAGGCGACCCGAAAACTCCCCCAATGGATCGGAATCATGGTTTGAGCCCCCAGATCTTCAAAAGCTTTCAACGCCTCAGCCGGATTTAAATGCCTCTCCTTCATGATCCAGGAGGGGCGGTAGGCGCCGATCGGAAGGCAGGCAACATCAATCTTAAATTTCTGGCCGATCTCTTTAAAATGGGGTCCATACGCGGTATCTCCCGGATGATAGAGCGCATGATTCTTTCCCTGAATCAGATAACCGTTGCAGTTGGTGTATGTGAACCCCGACAGCCGGAAACCCCTGTGTTTTGTAGGAACAGCGGTTATTTTTATCGATTCATTTTCATATGATTGTCCGGGGGACAATTCAACAACAGGGTGATGGATGTGCTTTTTCAAGAAAGACTTGAAACCCCTTGGGGCAATGATGGTTTTGTCCTGGGAAAAAAATTTGTAGGAAAAAAGATCCAGATGATCATAATGGGCGTGGGTTACGAGAAGGGCGGTTGTGTCAGGGAGGTTGTTGAGATCAATTCCCAGCTGTCCCTGTCTTTTGATCAAACCAAGAATTTTTGGAGAAAAGTTCGTATCGATGAAAAAATGATGATTGTCAAGTGTAGCTCTGACGGTTGCATGTCCCACAAACTGGACCTGATCGTTGACCATAATCGAGCTCTATAATATAAGGGGTTTGATCCCATGTCTATTCAATACCGTTCCACCGTCGCGGAAATCAATCTGGAGGCGCTTCGCTTTAATATTTCACAGGTCAAAAAAAGAATCAGGGAACCGACGGCGATTATCGGGATTGTCAAAGCCAATGCCTACGGGCATGGGGCTCTTCGTTGCACCCGGGTTCTGGAAGAAACGGGCATCAAATTTTTTGGAGTCGCCACTGTCGAGGAAGGGATTCAACTTCGCGAAGGGGGCATTCGGGGGGACATTGTTGTTCTGGGGGGAATTGCAAGCCCGTCCCTGGATGTTTATCTGGATTATCGCCTCAAACCCTCTTTGCATCATCTGGAGGAGATCAAACAATGGGGGGAATTTTTGAAGGGGAAGCAGAAAGAATATCCGGCCCACTTAAAACTGGATACCGGCATGGGACGTTTGGGTCTTCTCCCTTCAGAGTTGGAAGTTCTGGCTGATCTTCTCCGTTCTTATCCGGAAATTAAACTCCAGGGGATTTTGACTCATTTGGCCCGGGCGGATGAGGAAGATCCAGCCCCCACCGACCGCCAGTTTGTTTTGTTTGAAAGAATGCGAAAGATTCTTGAAGCCAAAGGGGTGACGGCTCCTTTTCATCTCGCCAATTCGTCTGCCATTATTGACCGGAATCTTTCCGGTCATGGATGGGTTCGACCTGGAATCATGCTCTACGGCGCCTATCCCCATCCGCGGCAGAGATCAAAAATTGAATTGAAGCCGGCGATGACATTCAAGACTTCAATCTTAAGATTGAAGAAAATGCCGACCGGTTCGACGCTTGGTTATGGAGGAACTTTTTCAACGCAAAGAGAAAGTCTGATTGCTATTCTCCCCGTCGGATACGCGGATGGTTATCCCCGATTGTTGTCCAATCAGGGATCGGTATTGGTTAAAGGACAAAGGGCCCCCGTGGTGGGAAGAATTTCAATGGATTTGACTCTGGTTGACGTGACCGATGTGCCGGCTGTTCGGGCCGGGGAGGAAGTTGTTTTGATTGGTTCTCAGGGGAGTGAAAACATTACTGCTGAAGAGGTGGCCGATTGGGCCCAGACAATTTCCTACGAAATTTTTTGCGGAATCTCGAATCGGGTACCTCGGGTTTATCTGGGAGTTTAATCGATGTATTATTTGAATTATCTTCGTTCCAGTTCGATTCGTCTCCTTGAGGAGCTTGGCTTTTTCTTTCGCTTTATCGGCCAATTTTTCCTGTGGGTCAGGCAAAAACCTTTTCGTTTTAAGAATCTGATCATCCAGATGAATCATATTGGGGTTGACTCGACGCCGATTATTCTGCTGGTTTCTCTTTTTACGGGGGCCGTGTTTGCCCTGCAGACCGGTTATGCGTTTCGTCTATTTAATGCGGAAACACTGGTAGGGGCTACTGTCGGATTGTCTCTCACTCGCGAGATTGCCCCGGTCTTTTCCGCGCTCATGGTCACCGCGAGGGCCGGCTCCAGTATGGCCGCTGAGCTCGGAACCATGAGAGTAACCGAGCAGATTGACGCCCTGGAGGCGATGGCCGTTAATCCTCTTCATTATCTCCTGGTCCCCCGTGTCGTTGCTTCCACCATCATGGTCCCCCTGCTGGCCATGCTTTTTAACTTTGTCGGCTTTGTGGGGGCTTATCTGGTGGGAGTGACCTTGTTGGGTATTCCCGAAGGGCCTTTTATCTATCGCATGCAGGTTTATGTGGATGCCGATGATTTGTATTCGGGGCTGGTCAAGGCGATGATTTTCGGTTTTTTGATTTCGGTTATCAGCTGTTATCAGGGGTACAAAACAACCGGTGGAGCGGCCGGTGTGGGGCGGGCCACCACCCGGGCTGTTGTTATTTCTTCAGTCACTATTCTGGTTGTTGATTATTTTTTAACCCAGTGGATTTTGGAAATCATCGGGGTCAGATAAAAATTATAAATGATTCAACTAAAAAACCTGCACAAATCATTTCAAAACCATCAAGTCTTGAATGGACTGAACCTCACTATTCCCAACAGCAAAATAACGGTCATTATTGGGCGAAGCGGCGAGGGAAAAAGCGTTCTTTTAAAACATCTCATGGGATTAATTCGCCCTGATTCTGGGGATGTCGTGGTGGATGGTTGTTCCATCGGTGCTTTGGATGAGATTGAATTAAAAGATTTCAGGAAGCGGTTTGGAATGCTTTTTCAGAACGCCGCCCTTTTTGATTCGATGAATATTTTTGAAAACATCGCCTTTCCCCTGCTGGAGCATACTCCCATGAAGCCGGTTGAAATCCGCAAAAGAGTTCATGAGGTGCTGGAGCTTGTCGGGTTAAAAGATGTTGATCACAAATTCCCCTCTGAACTCTCCGGCGGTATGCGCAAAAGAGCCGGGCTTGCCCGGGCCATTGCCCTTCTTCCCCAAATTCTTCTTTATGATGAACCGACCACCGGCTTGGATCCGATCATGACTGATGCGATTGACCAGCTCATTTTAAATACCCAGAAGAAATTGGGAATTACATCGGTTGTGATTAGCCACGATATTGAAGCTACTTTCCGGATTGCCGATAAAGTGGCCCTTCTTCATGAAGGAAGGATTCTTTTGGAGGGAAAGGAGGAGGATTTTAGAAAGTCGTCCCATCCTTTTATCCGCCAGTTTCTGGAGGGACGCTCCGGCGGCAACGAACTGGATTAAATGAATTTGCCTTCCTCTTTCAAGTCCTGTAAAAAGAAACATCTCATGAAACTCCCCGAATCTCCCCAGCTGAGAACAGGCCTCTTTGCCGCTGTTATTTTGCTTATTCTGGCCTATGCCACATTAAAAATCAGTCAAGGTACTTTCCTTCCGGGAAGGACTTATCCGATTTATCTGCTGGTTGATTCAGCCACCGGAATTTCCAAAAAAACTCCCGTGGAAGTGGCGGGAATCCAGGTGGGGAGTGTTGAAAAGATAGAGCTAACTGATGGCAACAAGGCTTTGCTTGAGATGCGTATCAGGAAGGGGGTGGTTATTTCCAGGGACGTTCAAGCCCGTATCAAGACAACCGGTTTTTTGGGAGACACCTATATTGAGCTCCATGAGGGGGTTCCCGGGGGGGCGCCGCTTCAAAAGGGGGAGACGATCACCTCGGTTTCAAACTTTGGTGATATCAGCTCTCTGACCGGACAGATGACCGACATCGCCTCGGACATCAAGGCGATTACCGGAACCATGAGGAGTTTGATGAGCGGAGAGGATTCCTCTTTTGCAAAGAGCCTGCGCAATATCGAAAAAATAACCGAGGCGCTCAAGAATGTCTCTGTCCAGAATGAAGATGACCTGAATGCCATCATCCAGAACTTGAGCGCTCTCTCTTCTGATCTGAATACTTTGGTATCGCGCAATTCGCCGAACGTGAATGCCACTCTGGATAACATTTCGCTGATTACTGAAAAAATCAAAAAAGGGGAGGGAACGATCGGTCGATTGGTGAATGATGACGAAACAGTGGAAAAATTAAACGAGTCCCTTGAGAACTTGAATGAAATTTTGGGAGGAACCAGCAAGTGGCGGATGGATGTGGGTTATCACACGGAATATTTGGGGACCACCGAAGATTTCAAGCATTACATTTCTCTGGCGGTCAAGCCAAAGCCGGACAAATATTTTTTGTTCGAGGTAGTTAAGGATCCCGCTCCTGATTCCAGTTTTGTAACGAAGGAAACAACCATCACCTCCGGTGGTGCTCGTACGACCGTGACCGAGGAAGAGGAAACGATCGAGACCGACAAGTTCCGGTTTTCGGCCCAGCTGGCCAGAAAATTCTACGGTTTGACCTTGCGAGGGGGGCTGATTGAATCAAGCGGAGGGGTGGGGGT
>SBBF01000035.1 GCA_005240075.1 Nitrospira sp. | reverse complement strand
GATGACAACGGCTTGTGCCTGTTCCGTGGGTTGACACCCACGGCTACATTCCTTGAACCCCCTTCGGGGGTTAATTCTCTTGGCAAGGTGAAACTGAGGGATTACGTTTATCTCAACTTCTCGATTGCCATCCGTTCTTCCCTTGTTCTAGTCTTTCTCACTCCCCATGCGTGAACTCACCCCCATGATGCGGCAGTATCTGGCCGTCAAGGAGAAGTACAAAGATGCCATTCTCTTCTACAGGCTGGGGGATTTTTATGAGATGTTTTTTGACGATGCCGAAAAGGCTTCCAAACTTTTAAACCTGACGCTGACCTCCCGCAACCGGAGCGAAGAAGAACCGATCCCCTTTTGCGGGGTCCCCCATCAAACGGCTCAAACCTACATCAACAAGCTGGTGGCCCTCGGGCACAAGGTGGCGGTTTGCGAGCAGATGGAGGATCCCAAAAAGGTGAAGGGGATCGTCAAACGGGAGGTGGTGCAGGTAGTGACTCCCGGGCTTAACCTTGATTTAAGCGCTTTGGAGGGGAGGTCGAACAATCATCTTGTTTCCCTGGTTCCCGACAATGGGCGGTGGGGGGTGGCCTCTGTTGATATTTCAACCGGGAGCTTTCGGGTCACCCAGTTTGATTCGACTGAAAATATGGAGGCCGAATTGGCCCGTCTGGAGCCTTCGGAGCTGATCATCAACGACAGTCATCAGAAAGGGGAATGGGTCGATTGCGTCACTCGTTTGTTTCCCTCCCTTCGCTTAAGCCCCTTGAAAATTTATTCGGATGACGCTGACTATCTGGCCGATCAATTGAGGGATTACTATCAAATTCCCTTCGAGTCGTTCGGGTTGATGGATAAACCGCTTGCCCTGAAGGCGGCTGGTCTGATTCTCACTTATCTTTCCGACACCAAACTTCTGTGTGATCGGCTTCTCTCCCCTCCCACGCTCTATCATCTGGTTGATTATTTATTGATGGATGGGAGTGTCAAAAAAAATCTGGAATTAACCCGTACCCTCGCGGAGGGGAACGTTCATGGTTCCCTCTTCTGGTTGCTGGATGAAGCCCAGACCGCCATGGGGAGCCGAAAAATCAAGGAAGGACTTCTCTATCCGTTGATTGATTTAAACTCCATTCGAGCGCGTCATACTGCCGTTGATGAATTGGTAAATGCCCCCTCCTTTTTGGAAGATTTGAGAAAGAAATTAAAAGGGGTGGGGGATTTGGAAAGAATTGAGAACAGAATTTTAGCTAGCCTGGCCACCGCGCGGGATCTGATAGAATTAAAAGAATCGTTGAATCCCCTGCCGGAAATCCGCGAACAACTGGCTTCGGCTCAATCCTCTCTTTTGCGCGATACGTTTCTGGGGCTCGATCCGCTTCAGGATTTAAGGGGGGAGATCAATCGGGTTTTGGTTGATGATCCTCCTCTTGCCTTGAGAGAGGGGGGATTGATTCGGGAAGGAGTTCATCCGGAGCTGGATCAACTTCGGTGTCTGGAGCGGGATGGCAAGTCGTTTATTGCCGCGATGGAAGCAAGAGAGCGGGAAGTCACAGGCATTTCTTCCCTCAAAATCCGATACAACAGGGTGTTTGGCTATTCGATCGAAATCACCCATACCCATCGATCCAAAATTCCCCCCCATTACATTCGCAAACAGACGCTCACGCAGGCGGAACGCTATGTCACTCCCGAACTAAAGGAATATGAGGAAAAAATTTTGGGGGCGGCGGAGAAGATTTGTGAAATTGAATATGAGGAATTTGTGAAACTTCGGAATCGGGCGGCCCGGGAGGGGGAGAGAGTGAAAAAAACCGCCGCTCATCTGGCCACTCTGGATGCGTTGTCAGCGCTTGCGCATCTGGCGCGGGAGCGCGGTTATATTCGTCCTGAAATGGTGGAAGAGCCGATCATCGACATCAAAAAAGGGCGTCATCCTTTGGTTGAAGCGTTGCTTCCCGACCCGTTTGTTCCGAATGATGTTTATCTGAATACCGAAGAGCAGAGACTGTTGGTGATTACTGGCCCCAACATGGCGGGCAAATCAACCGTCATGAGGCAGACCGCTCTGATTTGCATTATGGCCCAGATGGGGGGGTTTGTTCCGGCCGAATCAGCCCGTCTGGGGGTTGTCGATCGGATTTTTACAAGAATCGGGGCTTCCGATCACCTCCAAAAAGGGCAATCAACCTTTATGGTTGAAATGCTGGAAACGTCCCAAATTCTCTCCCAGGCAACCGAGAGAAGTTTGGTGATTTTGGATGAAATCGGGCGGGGGACTTCCACCTTCGATGGCTTAAGCATTGCCTGGGCGGTTGCCGAAACACTGCATGATAAGATTCGGGCACGGACTTTGTTTGCTACCCACTATCATGAGCTGACCGATCTGGCTTCGGAAAAGGAGGGGATTAAAAATTTTCATATGGCGGTCAGTGAGCGGGGGGGGAAAATTCTTTTTTTGAGGGAACTGGTCAAAGGGGGAACCAACCGGAGCTACGGGGTTCATGTGGCCGGCATGGCAGGGCTCCCTTTGGATACGATCAAGCGGGCGAGAGAAATTTTGAGGATTTTGGAAGAAAAGGATCTCCAATTCAAATCAGCCACGCAAAAAATTCCCTATCAACCGACCCTTTTTGAAAATCCCACCAACCCTGTTTTGGAAGAAATCAAGCGCGTTGACCTCAACCTGATGACCCCTCTGGAAGCGCTGAATTTTTTGGCGCGCCTGCAGGAAAATTTATAATATCAGAATATTCTTGAAATGACTGAGAAATTGGTGATATCCTACCCCGACTTTCTCACTTCGAGGGTAAATGATGGGCTAAGTATTTGATTTTTCGTACGGCAGGTTCAAAGGTTTACACTACATGACACACTGACCGCTGAT
>SBBF01000015.1 GCA_005240075.1 Nitrospira sp. | reverse complement strand
TCGAGCGGAAGGCGATGGATGCAAAAAACAACAATCAAACCGAGTCAGTTCCTCTCTTCGGATAGCCTAAACTATCCAACGAACGGGGCGCACTCCAATAAATCCGAACACAATCCCTTCCGATCACCCCAACACTTGAAGCGCCGATTGAGGATTGGCCACCCTTACATAAATCATCACCTCTCCGCCGTTGGTGGGGGGGGAGGAGCCGTAGGCGTAATCGATGTTGATTTTGGCATTGGCCAATTTTTCGGCGATGTGAACCAGTTGGCCCGGCTGGTTTTTCATTTCGACAGCGAGAACTTCATTTTCAAGAGAAACCGCTCCATGGTCTTCCAAAAGATCCTTCGCCTTTTTGGGATTGTCCACCACCATCCGGACAACGGCATGATCCACCGCATCCTCGACCATGATGGCCAGCAAATTAACCCCTTCCTTGGCAAAGGTGGAACAAATTCGTGCAAAAGCGCCCGGTTTGTTTTCCAAAAAAACAGATAGTTGAGTGACGATTTTCATAATAAGGCCTCCTTTAAGTTTGTTTTTTCCTGACCGCCAACAGCGGCCTCCATACCCCCCCTTCCCCAAACGCCTTCCAGCCAAAACGAATCCACCGAATCAGCGAAAAGGCAATCCACAACGACCAGGCCAGCATGAGCAGATGATAGACATACAAGGGAACTGAAAAAACCCACGGTTGGGGCAACGTCGCCAACGATCGATCTTGATACCAATTGAGCTTCCATGCTGTCGAATCGTTGCCGGCAATCTGCATGTGAGGCTGACCCAAAAGCCCCCCATGAATCGCCTCCAGCAAAATCCCAAGAACCAACAAAGTCCAGAGAATAAGCCCCAGCTGTCCCAAATCAAAAAGCCAGGCTCCCGTAAATGGCTTTTTGGATCGATAGCCAAGAGCCAAAAACCAGCCGGCTAGAAGAAGAGCCCCTGTAACTGAAATTTGCGTCAAACCAAATCCGAGGAGCAACCATTCCCAGGTCTTAAGCGGTGAAAATTCCAGGCGGGATAATGCGAAACCAACCAGCAAACAGACAATCAAAAAAGGCCAAAACAAAACTGAAGGGCCCAGAGAAGGGCCCCCCAGAAAAAGAATCCACCGATCCCCCAAAAAATTCAGATGAGATTCGGCATTAACCGAGGGCAATCCCATATCCACCAAGGGAAAACGAAACAGGGAATCAATCCCCTGAGAATCATTCCAGGTCACACCAATGCTCTGGCTTCCGGGTGTGAGAGGAATCACCAGTTTGTTCTGCTCCATTCTGACCGGCTGGTCGGCGCCATTGATTGTCAGCCGTTTGACCGCCCCGTTTTGCGGAAGAGTCAATGAATAGTGTCCTCCCAGACTGGAACGAAGATCAAAAGAAAGTTCAGCATCGGTCGCCCGTTTGCCGGGAGTAGCTTGAAAAACAGTTTTATCAATAGTGACCGTTTGCCCTGGAACTCCGGCCGGACGACTGATCTGAAGAACCACCTTCTCACCGGGCCAGGGGCGCCATTCGGGAATAGACGAGGCATCCCCCTGATGAATGGGAGGAATACCTGTGGAATCGACATGCCAGACCTGGCTCGCCTCCACACGCCAGACTTCCACCGAGCTCAAGGTCTCCGGGGCCTTAAGGGGCAGCTCCGGAACAATTTCCAACACCGATCTCCAGGCCATTTCCGAAATTTGAGGACCGAGACTGATTTTGGCCTTCCCATCCTCAACATCAATACCAGGAGTTGTAACCGACTCGCCATTCAGAAGAGGGACTTCTAACACAACCGGCGTTCCCATCGGAGAAACTCTAAAAACATGATTCTCCACCTCCCAGGTTAATCCCAGCAAAAGAGTCCGTTCAACCCGAACGAAAGGGGGAAGATTGTTGGCGGTTACCTCGCCCGGTCGATCGGATCCGGAGGGGGAAGACCTGCTGAGAGTCAGATTCTCCTGCGGCAACCCCCCCGCACCAATGCCGTCCACCGTCCACCCCGTTTCAGACAGTAATTCGACGCGATAAGGTTTTAAGGGGAGAGCCAAATGAACAAGGCCCGATGAAGGAAGTGCTCCCTCCATAAGAACCTGATGAAACCCAGGAAGAAGATGCAGATAAAGAAGCCCTTCGGAAGAACGGTGGACTTTTGCATGCGATTCTCCATCAATCATGACAAGCGACGGAGACCAGTCCTTAAGACTCCCCGGAAGAGGGATAGCGGTGTCTGCCAAAGCGTTGACCTCCAGCCTCAGCCGGAGGAGATGGGGAGATGTCTCCATCTGCATTCTTGAAATAGAGGCGCACTCCGGAGAACAGGCAGGGGGTTTAAGCAAACGTTCTTTTAAGCTTTGCAGAATTTCAGGAGTTGGAAAATCGGCATGAGCGTAAGAGGGTTCAAGAATAAAAATCAGGCCAAACAAAATGAGAGGGGCTGTTCCTTTCAAGGGAATTTTATTTTTCAATTGACGAAATCGATCCCCCAAAAAAAGAGCCATTAAAACAAAAACCAGCAGGGCCCGAAAAAGAGAGAGGATCATATTAACCGGTGGGGAGATCAGAAAAAGTTTCATGGTCTGATCCTTCTTGACCGGACCGTTCCATTCCAGGTTTGCCTGGTTCCAGGACCAGGTGGTAATTCCCACCCCGGTCTGGACCATGGCGTTGGGATCCTTCTGGTACAAATCCTGTTTTTTTCGTGAGAGGGAAGAAGCCTGTTGGTTAGACAGAGCCTCAATTTTTGAGTTCAGCATGTCCCTCACTTCTGACTGCGGAACAGGGGCTTCCGGTTCATAAACATTCTTTTCTTCTCCTCGCAGAACGACAGGAGGAGGCGAGAAAGCCTTGGCGGCGGCTCTTCGATCGAGGGCCGGATACAATCCGATTTTAACCTGCTGAACAATAAAAGGAAGAGAAACCGCGACCAGCAGAATCCAGGCGCCCAGATGATAAACAGAAAAAAAAGAACGAATTTTCCCCTGGGGCAGATAACGACAGAGTGCGACTCCAATCAAAACAGAAATCCACAACCACTGTGGGGCTCCCCTTTCCTGGGCAATCAAGACAAGCGTTACCAGAGAAACCAGCCCCCAACGGATTCCCCATAATTTGAAAACAGAAACAGCAATCATGAACACCAGAAAAAGATCGAGAAGGGTCCATTGGGCAATCCAGGCTGTCCCGGCTCTGTCAACTCCTCTGGTTGCAAACAGACGCCAGCCGGGGGGAAGATTGAATTGAATACTGGCCCGCTCAAAATCATGATTCCATCCCAAAATCGGCAGGGATCCTTTTCGCAGAGTCCGACTGTCGCTTTCTATATTGATATTCCCCTGCCGGATTTCAACCCCCTGAGAATCATTCCCTTCCGTCTGAGTGATAAACTGATCTTCTCCATCAATGGAAACACGCCCCAGTTCCACCGGCTTGTTCATTTCCAGACGGGAGCTTTGGCGAATCACCCCATTGATGTGATCCCGCAGGGTCATTCCTTTCCCATCAAAATCAAGCCACATCGTTCGTGAAAGAGTCAGATCATCCGGAAGGGGGGCTTCGTTCCCTCTTCTTTTTTGAACCAGTTTAAAGGCCGCTCCCGCCTGTAGAGAATAGGTGGGAAGCCCCTGCCATTCGCCTGGGAGAGTGGTTTGACGAGGATCAATAGTGGAAACCCCTTCGACTTCCACCAGTCTCAAGTCAGGCCGTGCTTCAAAAACCCAGACCTCCTCTCCGGCCCAAATCCCTTGAGGGTCATGCAAAGTAAGAACAGTGACGCCGGCCGGACTTCTGGTTGTTAAAGTAATGGACCACTCGCCAGCTCTGGCTTGAAGACGAAGACGGCCATCCGGTTCCAATCGAACTGGCAGAGCGCTGGTGAGCGAAAGAGGAATCAGATCAGGGGGAAGTGCTTTTCCCAGAACAATTTCCCTGTTTTTCCCCGAAATGGAAAGGTCGATTCTCGTTGTTACCAAAAGGGGAACATCATCCGTTACTTTCCGGTAAACCCGGATATCCAGCAATTCAGCAGAAGAGTCGGGAGTCACACCTGCAAGCCCTCCCGAGGCCCCCCATAACCGCCCCCCCTCATCGCGGTTCGGAAGAGAAACTTCCTGACCGTTGATTTTAAAATGGATCAAACCGACCTCGGGAGGAACATCAAAAGAGTCCGGCATCTTGTCCCATAAAAATTCACCGCTCAGGTCGTAGGTCCCCTCCTTCAGATAAAGAGCCGGCCTCCCTTCATGTTCCACAACGGCTAAGGGAGACTCCCCGGCTTTGACCTGTTGCGGCCAGTTTTTTTCGTCTCCCGGAAGAAAAATCCACCCTTCGTAAACCAGGTTCCATGTTTGGGAGAAAAATCCTTTCTTGGCTTCGAGTTCCAGAGTCAGAACCCCGGGCCATTGGCAGATTTTTTTATCGGCTTCCCCTTGAAAAAAAGGACAGAGCTCTTTTTCCTCATCATGCAACACCCAGGAAATCCAGGGGTGGAGAGATTCCGGAATTTTTTGTTTGTCGAGTGCCCAAACCGGATCGGCCATCAAGAACGAAACCAGAAAAGACAAAAAAAAGATGGGGTTCATTGAAGAGATTGAGTATATATCCATTTTTATGATTCCTTTCAAGGACGATAATCCGCATACTTCTTTTCCTATCTTCACCATTACCCTGATCATTATTAATGTTCTCGTTTTTCTCTTTGAATCAACACTCGGCCGCCATCAAGCCGAGGCCTTTATTGCCGGCTTTGGGATGATCCCCCGTTTGGTTTCCGGTGAATCAAGTACCGTGATGAATCTCCCCATCCATCCTTATCTGACTTTCGTCACGTCGATGTTTCTTCATGGGGGGTGGCTTCATTTGATAGGCAACATGCTCTATCTGTGGATTTTCGGGGACAATGTGGAGCATGCCATGGGGAAAATTCGTTTTCTAGCGTTCTATCTCTTAACAGGTTTCATTGCCGGGTTGACTCATTATATCTTTAATATGGATTCGCCTGTTCCTACGGTGGGGGCGAGCGGTGCCATTGCAGGGGTGTTGGGGGCCTATCTCAACCTTTATCCCCATGCGCGCGTTCACACCCTTTTAATCTGGGGTTTTTTCACTCGTGTCGTTCTAATGCCGGCAATGGGAGTGTTGGGTTTTTGGTTTGTCCTTCAACTCCTGGAAGCAGCGGCTACCCCGAAGGGAATGGGGGGAGTTGCTTACGGCGCCCATATTGGTGGTTTTATTGGCGGCTATTTATTAGTTCGTCTCTTCTGCAAGCCAGCTTATCGGAGGTTTAAGAGATAAAATATGTTTGAAGAATGAGAAATCAATGACCGATCATCCAATTTTTACCTCTTTTTCTTTATTACTCCTGCTGATACTGAGCCTAAAGCCGGCAGAAGCCGATCCCCCATTTTCTTCGTCCTGGTCTTCCTTAAAAATGGCCTCGCTCGACCTTAAAAATTCAAAATTCCCTGAAGCGCTCCATACCCTTGAAAACCTTCAAAACGATCCGGGTTGGGATTTTTGGAAAAAAGTGCTCCTCGCGGAGACTTATCTCAAACTAAAGGCTCCTCACAAGGCTTTGACTCTTATCGAAACAATCCCCCCTCTCACTGATTTGAAACAAAATCCGAATCAGGATTTTTTTCTGAATCTCCACCGTCAGGCTTTGCAGATCCAAAAAACAGCCCTGGAAAAAATGGAAAAACCGACTCAAGCGGTTGATCAGATGATCTGGGCGTTATCAAGCGAGAGCGATCATCACCAATTCCCTTCCGCCGGAATCTCCCCCCGAATAACCCGCATTCATTTTCTTCATGGAAGAGGCAAACTGGAAGAACTGGCCTCTCTTGCCACCCCTTCCGAAATTGCCGGTTCCCCTCTTTCTCTTTCCGAGCGCTGTCAGGCGTTGACCGAATTGGGGGATGGATTGCGAACCGCAAAAAAAATGCCGGAAGCGCGCAACGCCTACTCCCAGGGGGTCAGTCTTGGTTGCCCGGATGATCTGCTGATCCGCGCTCTTTATTGGAAAGCGAAACTCTCCTGGAAATTAAACCGTACGGATGAGGCCATTGAAACTTACGAGAACCTTATCAAAAAATTTCCAAATCACCGGCTAACTGACGACGGCTATTATGCTCTCTGGAAAATCTATGTAGAGAAAAAATTATTCGTCAAAGCAGACAAAGCAAAAGACGAGCTGATCGCTTACGGCAAAGGGGATATGCGGGCCGGCCTTCTTTGGGAAGAAGGGTTTGATCAATTCAAGAAAGGAAATTTCAAAAAAGCACTCTCCCTTTTTGATCTGATTATTTCGGCCCCCCCTTCGGAAGATGAGTCAACCCCCCAGGCGTTGTATTGGAAAGCAAGAAGTCTGGAAAAAATGACGGCAAAAAAAACAAGCGAGACCCCCTCGGGTGAAGCCCATCAAATTTATGGACGGATTAGAAGTGACTTCCCTTTTTCATTTTACGCGCTCTTATCCGCCAGTCGTCTGGGGATTTCCCACCAGACCCCCTCTCTGACGATTCCGAATCCCTCCATTCCGGCCGATTCCTTTTCGCAGGAAATCATGATCACAGTCGATGAACTCAACCAAAAAGGAAAAAATCAGGAGGCGCTTGATCTGCTCGACTATTATTCGCAGGTTCAGCCCTCTCAAGCAAAACAGAATAAAGTCCTGATGGCCAAAAAATGGATGGAAAATGGAGATTATAACCAGACCCTCCGGCTGGCCTTCGACCACTTTGGGGTGGGTCCTTCCGAAGGGGTGGGAAAGAAAAATGATCCGATGACTTTTGCACTCTACCCCCTGGCTTTTCCCCGGGAGATCAAAAAGGGGGCGGCCCGCACTTCTCTTCCAGCCGGCTTTTTGCTCGGCATCATGAGGGAGGAGTCGCTTTTTAAAGACACGATCGAGTCGTGGGCCGGTGCGGTCGGTCTGATGCAGGTCATGCCAGCCACAGCTCATCAACAAGCTAAGTTTGTTAATCTGACTTCTTATTCACCCGAGTCGTTAACAGATCCCGAAACCAACATCCTTTTGGGGAGTTCCTATTTCCACCGGATGGTTCAACTCTATCATGACAATATTCCGCTGGCGGTGATGGCCTACAACGCCGGTCCGGGGAATGTGAACAAATGGAAAAGAGGGAACGGAAATCTGCCGCTGGATGAATTTATCGAGGAAATTCCTTTTACTGAAACACGCGGCTACGTCAAACGGGTCATGCGCTCCATGCAGGTCTACGGGAAACTTCTGGGGGAAAAAGAATTCAAGCAGTCTTTTTTCTCGATGAAGATTAATTAACAGCTGAAGGCTTGATTTCCAGCACCATTCGGGTCATAAGAAACGTTCTATGACAGACACAAAACCCCGATTCCGTTTTGCCCCCAGCCCCACCGGTTACCTTCATATCGGCGGAGCCAGAACCGCGTTTTATAATTACCTCCTGGCCCGAAAATGGGGAGGGACTTTTATTCTCCGGATTGAAGATACCGACCTGGAACGGTCTACCCCCGAATCGATCCAGGCCATTCTGGACAGTATGAAATGGCTCGGCCTGGAATGGGACGAGGGGCCCTATTTTCAGACGCAGCGTTTTGAAATCTACAATCAACATATTGAAAAACTGATTCTTGAGAAAAAAGCCTATCCCTGTTTTTGCACCCCTCAGGAACTGGAAGCTAAGCGCAAGCAGGCCCACGCTGAAAAAAGAAAACCGATTTATGACCGGACCTGCTTCAAACTTTCGGAGTCTGAAGTTCAAAAAAGAAAAACAGAAGCACCCTATTGCATCCGTTTTCATTCTCCGGACGAGGGGGACATTGTTGTTCACGACGTCATTAAAGGGGATGTGCGCACAGCCAGCAGGGAGCTGGATGATCTGATTATCCGCCGTGCCGACGGGAGCCCCACCTACAATCTGACTGTCGTTGTGGATGATGTCACCATGGGAATCACGCATGTCATCCGGGGGGACGATCATTTGAACAACACGCCCCGCCAGATTCAACTCTATCAGGCTTTTGGCTACCCGTTGCCGATTTTTGCCCATGTTCCAATGATTTTGGGAGCCGACAAACAACGCCTGTCCAAAAGACATGGGGCCACCTCAGTCATGGCTTATCAAGAAATGGGTTATCTGAAAGAGGCTCTCCTTAATTATCTGGTCAGACTGGGCTGGTCTTTCAAAGACCAGGAAGTTTTTACGCGGGAAGAGATGATTGAAAAATTTTCATTGGAGGCCGTTTCTCCTTCGGCCGGTATTTTCAATCCGGAAAAACTTCTCTGGTTAAACGGCGTTTATATCCGCCAGTCCCAACCGGATTATTTGGCTGACTTAACTCTTCCCTTTCTTGAAAAAAAGGGGATCACGCCGGTTGATCCAAAAATCCTTTTGGAAGGGATCAAGATCAGCCAGGAAAAAGTGAAAACATTGGTGGAGATGGTCGAGATGATCGACTTCTTCTTCGTGAAAAACAGGCCGGATGAAAAATTGATTTTAAAATTCTTTACGGAAGAAACCAAACCATGGATTAAAGAGGTCATTGAAGGATTGAAAAACCTCACTCCCTGGAATCACGATTCGATTGCCTCTGTTTTTAACGACAGCGTCCAAAAAAGCGGCCTGGGACTGGGCAAAATCGCCCAACCTTTTCGGGTGGGATTGACCGGTCGCACGATCAGCCCCGGTATTTTTGACGTGATCCGGATACTGGGAAAAGAAAAAACAGCCGAGAGGATGTCCCTCTATCTTTGAAGGTATTTTTTTCATTGAAATAATCTCCAAACCCGGTAACATCAGTTAACTTTTCCCAATTTATCCATGATCAAACCAAAAAAATCAGTTGCCCAAATGGCCGCTTATCTTAACGGTAAACATAGCCATGCGCTTCTCTCCCAGAATGCCCGGCTGATGAAACTTGATTCCAACGAAGCGACCATTTCTCCTTCTCCGCGCGTCACGGCGGCCCTCACTTCCTTTATTCAGGAGGGACCGCTTAACTGGTACCCGGATGTGGATTCCAGAGAGTTGATTCAAAAACTGGCAATCTACACGGGATGTCCCGAATCTTTCATCCAGACTTTCAATGGTTCCGACAATGCGCTGGAGACAATCTGCCGGACATTTATTGAGCCAGGTGATGAAGTGATCTTGTGCATGCCCACATACGATCATTTTCGGGTTTATGCCGAATCATGCGATGCCACACTTGTTCCTGTCTTCGGTAAAAATCCTTTTCTCACAAAAACAGAAAAATTGATCACAGTGGCGACCAACCAAACCAAACTTCTCTACATTGTGAACCCGAACAACCCGACCGGTCTGCTTTATTCAGTATCCGAAATCGAACGAATTCTGAAAGTCCTGCCCGATGTTCTTGTAATCGTGGACGAGGCTTATTTTGAATTCTGCGGCCTCACCATGGCCTCCTTGGTAAACCAATACCCCAATCTGATTGTCAGTCGTTCTTTTTCAAAAGCTTTTGGGTTGGCGGGACTTCGATGCGGCTATATTCTGACTCATCCCGACAATTTGATGGCAATCAACAAAATCCGGATCGGGAAAAATGTGAATTCCCTGGCCCAAGTCGCCGCAGTTTCTGCCCTGGATGATTTGGAATACATGGAGCATTACGTTTCTGAGGTAAAAATGGCCCGCAAATGGCTGGCAGGTAAAATTCGTAAAATGGGATTAAAAATAATGGAAACGCCCGCTAACTATATTCTCGTCGAAGTAGCTCATCCCCTGCAGGTCATTGATCATCTGGAGACTCATCAGGTTTTCATTCGCGACCGCAGTTTTTTCCCCCAACTGGAAGGACTGATCCGAATCAGCATCGGACATCAACTGCTCATGGAACGATTCTGGAAAGTTTTTGAAAAAATCCCCACGGCGTTTTTGGTTGGCGGGAACGGAGCCCAAATACCGGACAATCTGGCCATCCAGTGAAGTTCCCCGGATTTACGTCCGGGGCTTAGTCCATGCGGCCTTTGGCCAGCGCAAGTGCGCCCCTCCCGGGGAACTTCTACAAAGCCCGGAGATAGTCCTTTACGCATGGACCACCAAGGTTACAGTAAAATAGTGGATCCACATAAGAATCAAAATCAGATTGCTTAAGGCAAACAAACCAAAGCGTGTCGGCACATGGTTAAAGGTCAAATGAACCGTTGAGTGAAGGGTTCTTAAACCGACATAAAACCAAGCCAACATAACCTGTGTTGGTGGCACATCGCTATTATTGAGTCGAGCTGTGAAGTAGATGAGAATGATAATGACATAAAACAACAGCGGCATTTCAAAGAGATTGGTAAAATTGCGCGATACGGCCAGTGACTTTTCTGATTCTTCTCCTCCCCGAAACACCTTGAAGAAATTCCATGTGACTTTTTTGCTTTGGATCAAAGTCATTCGGGCCAGCAAGAGCCGAAGTCCGACAAGATGAACCAGAATAAAGAACCCAACCAAAGGATAAAGAATTAAACCTCGAGCCATAAGAAATATTCTTGGACTAAAAGCTCCTAGAAGTAAAGGAAAAGCAATAAATTTGATTAATTCAAAAATCTCTCCTTCCACCATTGGAACATCAAGAGCGCAAAAAGCGGTTTGCGGTTGTTCTTCTTGCCGGACAGATGTTCGGCAATTAGGCAATCCACCGCCACCGGATTAAAAATCCCATCCTTCTTCAATTTGTTGTGGTGGAGGGTTGCCTGCAGGGAGGGACGAAGCTCATTTTTAAGCCAGATAGCAATGGGAATGCCAAACCCTTTTTTCTTTCGATAAATGATTTCACGCGGTAAAACCGGCTCGAGCGCTTTTTTGAGAAGATATTTGGTTGTCTTTCCCCTCGCCTTGAATTGATAGGGAAGGGTGGAGACATACTCCACAAAATCCTTGTCCAAAAAAGGGGCTCTCACCTCCAGGGAAGCGGCCATGGAGGCCCGGTCTGTTTTAACCAAAATGTCCCCCTCCAAATAAAATTTTTGATAGAAATAGAGCATCCGGTCCCCCGGATTTTTAGACGGGCACGACTCCATCACCTGACTGACCAGTTCCAGTGGGTCGCCATCCCGCAAAAAAGTCTGCCCTTCAAAAGAAGGGGAAAATATTTTTTGCTGCTCTGCCCGATGCAGGGCCCCCAGCCAGACCTGATTGCGCAAGACCGGGGGAAAACCGGCGCCATACAAAAATTGTTTCAGCTTGAATTCAAAACTCATGTCGCAATCGGAGGCTGGAAAAAAAGAGGCCAGGCGCTGGATCATTTTTTTGGCAAAACCGGGGGTGAGATGATAATAATCAGCCAGCCCCCCCGCAAAAAAAGTGGGATAGCCGCAAAAGAGTTCATCACTCCCATCTCCGCCAAGGGCAACAGTTACCAACTGACGGGTGAATTGTGACAAAAGATAGGTGGGAATAATGGAATAATCGGCAAACGGCTCATCCAAAAAACCAGCCACGTCGGGAAGAATATCAATCATTTTGTGGGGAGTTAAAGTTTGTTGATGATGATCGGTGGAAAATCTTTTGGCGATCAGGCTGGAGTAAGCCGATTCATCAAACGACGGTTCGTCAAAATTGATGGAGAAAGTCTTGATATCCTTGCCCGACCGGTGCCGCGCCATCAAAGCGACAATCGTCGATGAATCAATCCCGCCGGACAAAAAAACCCCCAAAGGGACATCGCTCACCAATCGCGAATCAACCGCCCGATCGAGCAGATCAATCAATCTTGTTTTCACCTCTTCCGGATCAAAGTCGGATGCCCGGAGAGGATTGAGGGGAATATCCCAGTAACGCCGGATGATGAGTCCCTTTTGATCCAGCACCAGACAATGCCCAGCGGCCAGCTTCTTAACACCATGAAAAATGGAAAAAGGGGCCGGCACATATTCATACTGAAAAAAGTGGGACAATGCTTCAGCATCCAGCCGGGGGGAGAAACCGGGATGCTTCAAGAAGGCTTTGCATTCGGATGCAAAAGCAAAAAGTGTCGGCGTCGACCAGTAGTAGAAAGGTTTTTTTCCCATCCGGTCGCGGGCGGCAAAAAGTTTTTGTTCTTTTTTGTCCCAGATCGCGAAGGCAAACATGCCGTTTAATTCCGCAACGCACCCTTCTCCCTCATGAATATACAACTTCAAAAGAACTTCCGTATCGGACCGGGTTTTGAAAACCACGCCCTGTTTTTCCAACCTCTGTCTTATGTCCAGAAAATTATAAATCTCCCCGTTAAAGACAATCACATAGCGGCTGTCATCGGAATACATCGGCTGTTGACCGGAAGAGAGATCGATGATGGAAAGGCGCCGGTGGCCCAATCCCGCCCGCTGTTCCACAAAATATCCTTCTTCATCCGGACCCCGGTGGGCAAGCCGACGGGTCATTGATTGCAAAACCAACAAGTCAACAGGCTCATTATTTTTATGGATGATACCAGTAATTCCGCACATTAGAATGGGGGCCCTTTCGGCCCAGTTGTTGCTACTCGCATCTATTTTCATCGGGCCTCAAATGGCCCCCAAACCCCCGCGCTCACAACTGGCAAAGCCAGATTGTTCGCTTAATTTACTAAAAATTAACTTTTTCCTCGATCAGATAAACATTCTTTCCCTGAGATTCGTGGTAGGTACGGACAAGCAATTCAGCCAAAAGCCCCAGCATGATCAACAAAACTCCCAGAACGGACATAAAAACAGCCAGCAAAAGAAGGGGATTCCGGTGAGCGAAAATATCGTGAAAATATTTCTGATAAAGGACATAAAAACCGGTCAAGATGGCTATCAGATTCATCAGGATCCCGACCCCTCCAAAAAGATAAAGAGGCGTGGTGGCAAAAGTCCCCAGAAACTTGACTGTCAGTAAATCAAGAATCACCTTGAATGTCCGGGAAATACCATACTTGGATTTTCCTTTGATGCGGGCATGGTGCTTGACAGGAATCTCGGTTACCTTAGCCCCTGCCAGTCGGGCGTAGGCTGGAATAAAGCGGTGCATTTCGCCGTACAAGGTAAAAGCATCCACATAACGGGAATCATAAGCCTTCAAAGTACATCCGTAATCCTTGAGGGAAACCCCCGTCACAATCGAAATCAACTTGTTGGCGATCAGAGAGGGGAGTTTTCGGGTGAGAAAAGTATCGTGACGATTTTTGCGCCACCCTGAAACAACGCCATACCCTTCCTTCATTTTTTCCAGAATTTCGGGAATGTCGGTCGGATCGTTTTGATTGTCGGCATCCAGTGTAATGTAAATCTTTCCGCGGGCCGAACCAAATCCGGCCGACATGGCCGCTGTCTGCCCGAAATTGCGGGTAAACCGGATGATCCTCAAGTGAGAATCCCGTTCGGCAATTTTCTTTAAAACATCAAAGCCATGATCGGTCGATCCATCGTCGACAAAAATAAGCTCATAAGAACGATCCAGCCGGGAGATCACTTTTTTGATCCGGCTATAAGCCTCTTCAATATTCTCCTCCTCATTGTAAAAAGGGATGATCACTGACAAATCTAGATCTTTGGGGCGGGGTGCATTCATCCGTAAATTAGAAGAATAACAAATCAGGGGGGCGCTGACAAACTTTCTTTACTTCCTCATTTGTCCCCGCTATAGCATCCCCTATGTCAATCCAGGCCAACCAATTAAAGCCGGGGATGGTTATCGATCATGAAGGAAAACTCTGGCAATGTCTACAGTCAATTCATAAAACGCCCGGCAATTTGAGGGCCTTTGTCCAGGCCAAGATGCGCTCCGTCAAGGATGGCATCCAGAAGGAGTTCCGTTTTTCGGCGACAGAAAATCTGGAACGGGTGAGTCTGCGCGAACGCCCCATGCAATATCTTTATGCTGATAACGATTTTTTTCACTTCATGGATACGGAAAACTACGAGCAGGTTCAGCTCACCCGCGAGATGCTGGGGGATCATGTCAACTACCTTCTGCCCGACGCCAAAATCAAAGTCACTTTTTTTGAAGAAACCCCTGTCGGAATCAGTCTCCCCACAACGCTGGAGTTTGGCATTATTGAAGCGGAGCCTGGCATGAAATCAGCCACTGCTAGCGCTTCGTTTAAAAATGCTAAAATAGAAACCGGGCTGACGATACGGGTCCCCCAGTTTATCGATGTGGGGGACCGAGTCAAAGTGGATACCACCACAGGCAACTACGTTGAACGAGCTAAATAACAGATGGCTTGAGTTTTTTTTCTTCTTTTTTCTGATTTCGTCTGCTGTCCATGGCGAAGAAACCCTCCAAATGATTTTTGTCTATCCCGGAGGAGAAGGATCGGCCGAAGAGGCCCAACCTTTTCTTGATCAATTTTTTGAACAAATTAAAAAAATGGGGGGGCCGGATATCAGCGGCAGCTACCTCCCTTCTCTTGAAGAAGGCATCAGAACAGTACAGGTAGGCCGGCATCATATTGGCATCTTAAGTCTGGAATCTTACCTGAAACTCAAGCAACAATATTCTATCGATCTTTTTTTGGCGACCCTTCCCCTAAACAGTACCACACCGGAAGAACGCTATTTTCTCCTGGCACAAGCTTCGTCTGATCCCATCGAGTCAAAAACCGGTTTGGAGAAGATTTATCTTTCCCGACCGATGGACCCAGAATTTTTTGGTGAAATCCTCTTCCCCAATTTTCCTTTGGACAAGCAGGTAACTTTTCAACTGGAAGTGACCCCCCAGCTTCCGATTACCCTGAAGAAAGTAAGTCAGGGAGAGATTGAAGGAATGGTTCTTCTCGACAGCTTTGAATATCAGGGATTCAAAAAACTTGAGCTGGAATGGACCAAAAATTTGAGGCTCTCTTCAGTCTCCAACACCGTTCCTTCCTCTCCCGTTGTCCTGTTTCAAACTCTTCCGGAGGCAATCAAAAAGAACATGGAACAATCATTGATCAAACTGGGTTCAACAGGCGAAGGAAGGGGAATTTTGAGAAATTTAAGATTAAGGGGTTTTGTCAAACCGTCCAAACAAATCTACTCCGATGTTGAAGAACTGTTTTTAAAAGCCCACAGCCCGGCACCGATCAACCCTGCCGAATCTCCCAATTGAGCCATCCGGATTTCAACGCATTCAGCCGTTTTTTTGTAAGTCCTTCGGACCAATTCTTCCCTGGCAGAAGGTAAAAAAAGATCGGCGGATTGCGAAATTCCTCCCCCCAGGACAATTTTTTCAAGTCCGGTCACATTGACCAAAGAAGCAAGCCCGATTCCCAAATAATACCCCATCCGATCAAAAATGCCGCGGGCCGCTTCGTTAAATTTTCTCGCTTCCTCCGCCAAACGAGCCGTCCGATCGATATGGGGAGAGGAAATAATTTCCTGCAGGCGTTCGCTGCCGGGAAGCTCCCCATCAACAGCGGCCTCCTGGCCCATCCGGATCAAGCCGGTCGCTGACGCGTACAACTCAAAACATCCCCGCGAACCGCAGGCGCAGGGGGGACCTTCCGCCTGAATAACCATATGACCAATCTCTCCGGCGAAACCATGATCCCCGCAAAAAACCTCCGAGTCGATCATCAAAGCTCCCCCCATGCCGGTCCCCAGAGTCACCATCAAAAAGTTTTGCCAGTCACGCCCCGCCCCCTTCCCTTTTTCACCCCTGGCTATCATGTTGGCATCGTTGTCAACAAAGACAGGAATGCCGCACTGGCTGGTTAAGAGAGAGCCAACCTTAAAATCCTTCCATCCCGGAAAATGGGGAGAGGCAAAAACAATTCCCTCGCGCGAAGAAACAATGCCGGCAATCCCCAAACCGATTCGTGTTGCTTTTTGATGGGGCTCCTGTTCCAGCTTTTTTTTAAGACTTTCAATTTTTTGAATGATGGCCTTCTCCCCCCTCTCTGTTCCCACCATCACTTTTTTTTGGGCGACAATTTCCCCTTCGGGCGATACAAGCGCCATCCGCAAATGGGTCCCTCCCAGATCAATCGCGACAGCCAGATGCTTCATCTTCAAAGAATATCGGTACCGGTCAGTGACGGGTCCTATCCCTCCTTGTCTTTTTATACCTTCCGGTTCCGCTTCGCTGCACCATGAAGGAGGCCTCAGCTCTCAGAACAGGCCAAGCCCGATTCTTCGCTCATTGGCGCTCTCACTCATTGGGGGGCCCCCCGTCGGGCCACCCATCACTGACCGGTTACAGAATACCCCAGTTGGCGCTTGATGAAAACTTGAAAATTTGATGATACAGATGAGTCATGTCCACTTTTTTGATTGATCCGGCACTGATCAGGGAAAATTCATTCACCTTGACCGGCGGGGATGCGCATCATTTAAACCGTGTGCTTCGGGTCCAACAGGGAGAAAGTGTTTGTCTGGTGGACACCAGGGGAAATCGATATGAGGGAACCATCGCCACAGTCAAACGTCACGAAGTTGTGGTGGAACAATTAAAGCTGATTGCCCCGTTGCCCCCTCCTTATCCGGTTCATCTTTTTTGTTCTCTTTTAAAAAACGAAAAAATGGAATGGATTGTCCAAAAGGGGTGTGAACTCAATATCGAAGCGATCCATTTTATCCAAACCAAAAGATCGATTCTGCAGAACATTTCTTCCCCAAAATGGGAACGGCTCTGTCGCATAGCGGAGTCGGCCCAAAAACAGTGCGGAAGGGCCATTCCCCTCAATCTGGTTCCCCCTTCCCCTGCAGGTAAACTGATGGCTTCTCTCTCAAAAAAAATGTCTCATTTTATTTTTGTCGAAAAAACAGAACTGGAATCGGTCAGAAATTTGATTAAACGTTACGCCGTTAATCCCCCCTACTCTCTTTGGATCGGCCCCGAAGGGGGATGGGAAAACAGTGAAGTGGAATTGGCGGAAAAAAGCGGCTTTTTGAAAGCAACGCTGGGACCGCTGGTCTTAAGAGCGGAAACAGCGGCGATTCATGCGGCCTCCACCTTGCTGGCTTTGGCTTTTTAAATAGAAATAAGCGAAGGATCTGGCTTTGCCAGTCCTGAGCGCGGGGTTTGGGGCCATCTGAGGCCCGGAATATAAAG
>SBBF01000045.1 GCA_005240075.1 Nitrospira sp. | reverse complement strand
GGCTTTGCCGGTTCTCCGAGGGGGAAAGCCTTCCCCCTTATGATAATCCAGCTGACTCTTAATCAGCGGGTCTTAAGGGAGATCCCTGTAACACCCACATTTCTGTGATCTGTCCGGATTGGGCGAGGAGGGCCCAGGGAAAAGCGTAGGAAAAACTTAAAGTTTTGGCCGCCAGTGTCCGGTTCAAGCCGATTTTTTTGAAGAATTCTTTCCGGGCTTCTAAATTTTCACTCGCCGCCAGATTTTCAGCGTGGTGAGCCGCTTGCAGGAATTCTTTCATCGGTTCAAGCCAACCGGTTGCCCCCTTCTCCAATTCAGTGATTTTCTCTTCCAACTCGACTTTTCTTTTGAGCAAAGATTCTTTTTTGGACTGAAATTCCCCTTTGGTGAGCAACCCTTCCAAATGGGCATCAATCAGTTTATCAATCTTGGAGACAATTTGGGGAATTTCAGTTTTCAGTTGTTCCTTAAGCAGGGCAACTGGTTGGCGGGCATTTTCCTCTTCCTTGGCCCAATAAGCCATCAATTGCTGAAAATCTTTTGCAGGCAGAGCACCATTTTGGATGGCTTGTTTGATTTGTCCTGCCAGCGCTTCTTCCCGAATATAGGGCTCGAGACATTTTTCCCTTTTCTTGGTGCAACTGTAATAGTGATGACCTTTTTGTCGCTGTGCCGTGATCGAGCAGCTACACGAGGCACATTTGAGAAGGCCAAGGAAGGGAAAATGATATTTGTGATGAGTATAATTTTTGGCCCTCTTTTGGAGAGCTTCTTGAGCCTGATCGAAAAGCTCCTTTGAGATGATGGTTTCATGCTTTCCCTCAAAATATTCTCCCTTGTACCGCATGAGCCCATAGTAAAAAGGATTGGTCAAAATAGCCTGAATCCAAAAGAGGGCCACTTTTCCATGTTTGTTTCTTGGGTCGCGGCTCACCAGGCCAAAAACAGGAGTCAATTCTTTTAATTGTTTGAGAGTATATTTGCCCTCGGCACACGCTTCAAAGAGTTTGACAATGGCAGGGGCCCGTAACGGGTCAACGACAACCTTTCGGGCCAACTTATCATTGAGGTAACCGAGGGGCGCGCGTCCCTGTCTTTATTAATTTTTTAAAAATAAATTACATTATGGATGATTTTTCACACAACTTTTTTGGGGACCTGCCGATAATGGGAGTAACAGGGGCCATTGACGCCCCACAATGAGCAACTTTACAGTTCAGGATTTACGGCAGGCCTATGAACGGAGATCAACGGTGATTCCCCGGGATTTTGAGGAAATCGTCAAACAAATCGACACCGACCAGAACGGGGACATCTCCAAACTGGAGGCTAAAACCTTTATCAAGACGGTTGACAACTACCGCCGTGGCTGGCGCCCTGATCTCCAGACGATCAAACATATTCTGGAAAAGAAAGTGCTGGAAGAACCCCCTTCCCCCTCACGCAGTTTCGTACTGGGGGAGTTCAGATATCATGCGTTTGAGAAAAGCTCTTTATCTCCCTGGTCTGAGTCAACCTTTGCGTTGCCATCGGAAGGGGGAGAATTCGATTTCTCCATCCGCTACAACATGGCCTCCCTCCATCGTCAGGGGGCGGTGCTGATGGCCCGCGCGGAAACAGGCCCCGGCCTCTTCTTTTCTGCTTACGCTCCGGAAAAAATGATCACACCGGAAGGGTTCTATCAATCTTCCAAACCCTCCAACGGGATTGATGATGTCGGTATTTTGCAGGGGGCACATGTGACCGTTGGGATTGCCCCTTTCGGCAAGATGGGGGTTCCCCTTTACGTGACAACGGGGGTTAGCGCCTCTGCACAATTGGGGCGTGTGGTCTACAACTCCTTCAAGGGAGAAGAAGGGCTGCCTGATCCGGTTTTCAAGGTTCAAGCAACGGGAGCGATCGATCTGGGGCTTTGCCTCCCCATCAAACTGGGTTCCGCGCAAACCCTTCTGATTGAAGGGGGACAGGAACTGGCTGGCGGGAGTCTCTCCAACATCGATGGGTTAACCGGCAGTCTTTTTGAAAGGAACTCAACCTATGCGCGGGTGACATTGCAGGCAAATTAAAATGAACAACGAACAGATCAAACAATTAAAAACCTTCCTCTCTTTTGAGTATCTGCCGGCGGAGCAATACCAGCAGATCCAGAGGATGAAAGAACAATGGCCGGAAGATGTGACCCCCATTCAGGGAGTCTACGATTGCTATCGGGAGGGAGAAAAAGCTCTCCCCCAGTGCATCGACTTGTTCAAGGACCAAAGCGGATGGGAACTCTTTATCGACAATGAGGCCTGGAGGGATTTTAGGGGAAGATTGTGGGCCGATGTGACCAACACGATGATGCCCCAATACATTGCGACAGCTCCCACCAGATGGCTGGAGACACTTCATGCGCTGCATCGATCCTATCTCATCTGCTCGACCGCCCATCCCAACGAGGCAACAAAAGCCTGTCTGGAGCCGATGGATCGGAGGAGAGAGGACTATTTGTCTTCGCGGAAACCCTGAAAGTATTTATGGGAGATTTATCGAAAATCGATTGGAGTTATTACGCGGATGATCGGATGTGGGAGTCGTTCAAGCCGATTTTAAAGACCCACAATGACGATCTTGTAAGAGCTTACGCCGAAAACCCGAACAACAATGTTTCGGCAACTCCCGAAGTCACAGCCGCCATCCTCGGCATTTACCGGATTTATGAAGACTGTTTGTCCGGAAAGAAAGGAAAAGGATCGGCTGATTATTGTTTGGTTGAACTCGACCGGATGAGAGCAGGGGCTTTGAGAAAATCTGCAGAAAAAAAAGAAAGACCGGTGCGGGAAAGCAAAACAGACAGAAATCCCCGTACCGATAACCGGACAGTCTTGCGACAACAAAGAATTGAAGCCAACGAAAAGGTGCGGATTGAGAGAATCCGAGCCCGGCAGGCGGTAGCTGAACTTCGGATCCAGGCGAAGTAAGAACTTAAAGAAGCCGAAATCGAGGCAAGAAAAGAAATCATCAAGGCGAGAATTGAAGGGCGGCTTCAGACAAAAGAACAGAGAGAAGTTACAAGAGAGCGCCTTATCCGGATGAAGGAGGACTTGAGGGAAAGAAGGATTGAGGCGCGGAGGGAAATCAAGGAGAGAAGAATTGAAGCAGGTCAGGCAAGAACCGAAGCCAAAAGCGAAACGGCTCAGAGAAAAATCTCTGCCGGGCAAGCTTTGGCCGAAAGCCGCGAGGAAACCAAAAGAAGAAAAATAGAAGCAGAAAGAGCCATCCGTGAAAAGAAGATTGAAGCGGATCAGGAAATACGAAAATCAAGACTCGAAGCAGGAGAAAGAGCGAGACAAAATAAAAAAGCAGAAAAAACAAAAACAGAGCCGGTCAAAACAGGACCCTCCCCTTTTGTTGAACTGACATGGTCTCCGGTAAATGCCCTTGCCCTCAAGGAGCGTCCCGACATCAACCTGAACACCTCTCACTTCCCCAACGGTTTTGAAATCGGGGGGGGTGTTTCTTTCCCCATCACACCCATGCTCTCCATCCAGACCATGGGGGGAACAGGTTACTACTCTCGTGAAACAGCCGAAGAAATCCCGTCAACAGATGAGACTTATTTAAAGGAAACCCGTTTTTTTGTCGGGCTTGAACCTCTTGTTCATTTTCCCAAAAACAGGAACGTCCAGTTTGTGTTGGGAGGGGGAGGACGTTTGTTTGGAAGTCTTCTCTCTTCCAAACCCCTTGGCACCGCGAATAATTGTCTGGTTGGCGATAACGAAGGAGGATGTATCGAGTCGATTGAAGAAGAGGCTTATGGCATTCCTGCAGATGAAGCCGATTTCATCGAATTGAACAATCATTTTGGTTTTGGGGGGTTGATCTACGGAAAAGCGGGAATCCAGGCGGGACCGGTGGGGTTTGGACTAAGGGCCGGTCAGCAATTTATTTTTTTCAAAAATCCTGAACAACCGGAAAACAAAGAAGCGATCGTCTATTCGGGCCCTTTTGTCGGAATTGAAGCGGAAGTTCGGTTTTAACGGAGCGATTTATGAATCAATTAAAACATTCTTTTATCGGACTTTTTACTCTGGCGGGACTTCTTATCTCTTCTGAACTCTTGGCCACCTGTTTAGTCACCAATGACAATGACAGCGGCTCCGGATCTCTCCGCTCAACGATCGACGACAAGCTGGATGACGGGAGTAATTCCACTTGCCGCGAAAACGACGGGAGTTATCGAATCTGGTTCGATCAGGATACGAATGACAATGGCTACAACGATTGGGACACGATTGAACTGGAATCGTCCCTCTCCCTCTCCAACAGTTCCCGGGAGATGATCATCGGAAACAATTCAACAACGATCACGATTGACGCGAGAGGCGGCTCCCCTTCGGTCATGTGCATTTTTTCTGTCTCATCGGGGGTCGATCTGACGCTCAAGAATCTGGAAATTCTTGTCGATGCCGGTCTGACGGAAGACGACATTATTTGTGGAAGCGGTGCCGCCGGCGTGGATCTGGACGACGTGATGGTGGAACCGGCAGAGGAAGAAGAAGAGGAAGAAGACAATGATGACGATTTGACCGTCACACCGGTTGATCCTGGCACTTTTACAGACTGGTTTGAAAACGGGGATTCTGAGGAAGATGAGGATGCCGAGGAAGATCAGGATTCGGAGGGAGATGACAATTCCGACGACGGCAGTACGGACTCTGCTCCTTTGGACAGGGACGGCGACGGTTACACCGCCGATGTCGACTGCAACGATGTGAATTCTGCCATTTACCCGTCAGCCGAAGAGATTGTCGACAACGGGATTGACGACAACTGCGACGGCCTCAAACTGATCTCCGTCACTCCCGACGAAGGTGAAGAAGAAAACTCCGATGAGCCGGATGAATCGGAAGACGAAGAGAATAACAACGAAAACGAAGAGGATGAAGAACCAACCGACGCTGAACCGGTTGAGGAAGGTAACGATGTGTCCGGCGGCGGCTGTTCTCTTCACCCTTCATGATTCGGTAAACGGGAGGATGTATGCGAAAAAATGACGGCATCAGCCACAAAAGGGCCCTGGTTATTAATGGGAGTGATGAACAACGTTATCTGGATGCTGTCAGTTATGTTGTGCCCCGCATCAATCAAGCGGGCTATGAAGTGAGTGTGGTCAGTCCTGTATTCCCTGAAAACCTTGGACAAGCCGAATATGCCATTGCCACTTCTGACATGCTGTATGAAGTGATTCAGGGAATCAAAAAGAGAAGCGATCTTAATGATCAGCTTTTAGTCTACACGATCGGTCATGGCGGGCGGGGAGGAACCCCCTGCCTGGAGGATGGCTGTGACAATGATTGGTTGATTGATGAAGTGAATGGCATCCCTTATGAGCAACGGGCGATTGTTCTGACCGGCTGTTACAGTGGCGATGCCGCTGGACGGTTTTTATCCCTCCCCCGCACCCTTTTTGCTTCGACCGGAAGTCCGGGAGAGGTGACTTATGGACACCTTTATCACGATCTTTTCTGGTCTGATGAAGTGGTCAATTACGATCCCTACAATGGCGTCAGTCTTTTTGAACGGTGTGACTTTGCCCAAACCATTTTTCCGTGGCAGGTGAGCCAACTGCCGCATCCCTCAAAGCCTCTCTGTAAAGTGAGCACCGGTTACACGCTGGATGAAGATTATGTTCGAGCTTACGACCGAGGCGATCCCCATTGGACGGCGAGAGATTATTTTGAACAGGGTTATGTTGGGCTTGTTGCCAATGAACCTCTTCAAAATCAAACAACCCTCCATGATTTTGACAAAGCCATAACCCTCATGGAACAGGGAGAGTGGGGATGGTGGAATAACCCCGCTTATCTTTTAGCTCTTAACTCCCGCGCTTTCATCAAAATGAGACAAGGGAATTATGCAGGAGCCATTGAGGATTTGACTGCTTTTCATCGAACCTCATCTCATTGTGCCGGCGACACCGATCTGTATCGAAGTCTCAGCCACTTCCAGATGGGAATCGCCCGGCACAACCTGCGTGATTATCAGGGGGCGATTATCGAATACGGCAATTTTCTGGCCCATGTGGGGAATCATGATTTTTACAAGGCCAAGAAGGGATACGCTTACTGGTACCGGGGGGTGGCTCGTTATCTCTTGGCGGATTATCGCAGGGCGCTGGACGACTACAATCAAGCACTCGGAATTCTCACCAACGAGGCCCAACTTTATTATGAGCGGGGTAAGACCAAGAAATCTCTTGATCCTCTGGCATGGAAAAGTGCCTGTCAGGATTTCAGGAAAACTTTGGAGCTCAACCCCCATCATGCGGAGGCGAGGAAAAAACTCGACACGTTTGCCTGCAGGGCAACAGGTTTTGTTGAATAGAAAGCGGAGTCGACCGATTTTCGAACTCTCTTATTTTTATTCAAACTCTTTTTCTCCCCCTCCCCCTTTAATTTCTTTTTAAGCTCTTATTTTGCGTGGCACGGAGTTTGCATTTACCCTGTGAGATAGGAACATTGGCCGCATGGCCGGTGTCTTTTGCATTTATCTCACAGGGTAAAGGAGGAGATTGTCCTATGGCCACCCATAACATTCTTAATTCTTTCCAAACCCCTTTAACCGATTTTTTCAAAGGGTTTAACCTGCCCAAACCCCCTTTGACTCATGATCTTCTGGCCGAGATTTTTACAAGAAATATGGGAGAGGCAGAATCACTCGGTAATATTTCCAGGGAGATTTTTAAACATCTGCCGGAAGCAAAACAGATACCGCAAATGTACGACGAACTCGAGCAATTTACCGCTGTGGCTATGGCCCAACTGGTCCAGGAAAACGGGGGTTCTGAGCCAAAGATGATCAGCGTCAAAGAGCAGGGGACGGATGTTATCATTGAATCCGGTGATGGCGATTCCGAAGTTCGAACAGGCGGCACCCGGTCATGGAGAAATAATAACCCTGGGAATATACGATATGGTGTATTTGCCAGGAATCATGGTGCAATTGGTGAAGCTGGCGGTTTTGCTGTATTTCCAGATGAAGAAACCGGTTCTCAAGCCCTTATCGATTTGCTCCATACCGAGTCATATCAAAATTTAACCATAAAAGAGGCTATTGCCCGGTATGCGCCCCCTTCAGAAAACAACACTTTAAATTACCAGGAGCATATAGCACAATCAACGGGTTTTAAGTCTGACACGTTGCTTAAGGATCTTGACGAGCCATCGATTCGATCAATAGCCGATGCGATCCGTAGAATGGAAGGTTGGCGGAGTGGTAACGTAACTAACGAATAGGCATCATGAGATTAAGAGGATTATTTTTTATTCTTGTTGGATTTATTTTTATACTCGTATGGGGCGACAACGCGTCTGCCATTGAGAACAACGGAAAAGTCTGGTTACAATACGAACCAAACATATCGGAGTTGAGCGGTATGCTCAAAAAAGAGAAAAAATATGGCCCTCCCAATTACGGTGAAACTCCTCATGAAGACAAACTCATTGAAGTATGGATGATCCGTCTTGATCTTCCGATAAACGTCAAAGGTGATGGCAATAGCCAAACAAATACGGAGACTATAGAGGGGATAAAAGAAATCCAGCTTGTGTTACCAGACAAGATTAAAGACGTTAATCAGTTCACCAATCAAAAGGTCAAAGTAAAAGGGGGTCTTTTTCAGGCTGTTTCAGGCCATCATTTCACCAAAGTCTTGATCCACGCAGACGAAATTCAAGTTTGGAGGAGAACACCATGAAAAAAACAATTCACCTGCTGTTTTTGATGGCACTTTCAGGCTTAATCGCCTGCGGCAAGGCCCCACCGGTGAAACTCACCACCGATGAACTGTTCCAGAAAGTAAAGGACTCGATCGTCTACATCGGCGTCCGGGACGAAAGGGGACAGTTTGTTTCGCAGGGAACGGGCATGTTTGTCTCTGCCGACGGATACATCCTTTCGAACTGGCATGTTGTTTCGGAAAACGTCGGCGGGATCGTCCAGCTTCAAAACGGGGCCAATTATTTTTATGACCAGGTTTTGGAGCTGGATCCTTTTTATGATTTGGCTTTAATCAAGATTGAAGGCAAAACCGATTTTCAAAAAGCGAAATTTGCCGACAGCGACGAGGTCAAGATCGGCCAAAAGGTGATCGCCATCGGCAACCCCCGCGGGATGACGCACACCGTTTCGGAGGGGATTGTCAGCGCGCTTCGGGGCGGGACGACGGACAAGCAGATTCAGTTCACGGCCCCCATTTCTCCCGGAAGCAGTGGAGGGGCTCTCTTTGACGAGTATGGGCGGGTAATCGGGATTACCTCAAGCACCCTTTTGGAAAGCCAGAACATCAATTTTGCCGTTCCCATCGACTTTGCCCACGCTCTCATTTACCGCCGGAAGATCGCCCTGTCGCTTTCACAGGTAAAAATGGACAAGGAAGAAATCGAGGGGCTTGAGGCTTATGTGCCGCATGAAGCGGCCCTCCTGAATGCCCTGATGATCGAGACCATCGATCGGGCAAAAGTCATTAAGGATGCGAGCTTGAGCGTTGAGTCGCTTCAGAGTTCAAACTATGACGCTTACCTTAAAACCATGAACCAGCTGGATAACGAGACGGCCAAGATGTTTTCTTACCTGCAGCGCGAGGAGGCCTTTGCGAAGGCGTTGAACTTTTTGAAGCCAAGGAATGAAAAACTGGTGGCACAGTACAAGGATGTCCTCGTCGGCGAAATTGACGTTCAAAAAATTCTTGAGCTGAAGGACTATTTCACCACCGCCTATTATTACCAGATGGTCCAATGCCAAGCCACCGTGGACAACAAGACGATGGGCTTTCTTGCGGTGGAGGATTACGGGCGGGGAAAGAACAAATGCCTAAGCGATACGCAAACCTATCTGCATCATCCGGGGGGGGCCGGCAAAAGCATGCAATGCACGACAGGAGATGGCCAGACGGCGGCGTCATCCTGTTTGAAAAGAGAGCAGATTTTAAAGGATGTAGGGCCCTACTTCAACAATCAGAGAACGGAGCGCTATTATGTGAGCGGCCTCTACCCGCTTTCGAAACAGCCGGTCCGTTACATTTTTCTCCAGAAGGATGCGCTGACGAAGGCATTCTGCGAGATAATGACAAAACGCGAGAACTCTCTCGTGATCACGGCGGGCGCAAAGTGCATCCCGCCGGCGGGACAGTGAAGACGTTTGACAGATACTAAAGACAACATACAAGGAGTATTTCAATGAAACACGATATAATAAGAAAACCGATGTGGTTTTTGTCGTTTATTCCCGTTTTGCTTTCTTTTTGTTCTTCTTCCGGCCCCCCTTACAAAGATCCAACAGAGGGCTTTGTATCGGAACCGGTAAAGACGGTGGAGTTAAACCAAAAATCTCTGATGGAGCTCCGCGGGGGAATCAATTTCGTCCCCCAATTTTCGCCTGATGGAGAGAAACTGGTTTATCATCAGAGAATAAGAGATAAAGAAGGCATCAGGGATAATCTTTTTGTCGCCTATGTGAATGAGGGGAAAAAAGCGCTGATCCTGGACCAGCAGGGACTCCTGGATTTGGGTGTCGATTCCTTGAACGGATTGAAGTACTGGATTGACGATCATCATTACCAGATCCTGCTCTTTGGAAAAAAAGGGGCGCAACGGAAGGTTTATGACACCCGCACAGAGCAGTTTGTCGATCCGGATACGCTTGTCCGGGAAGAAGAAAAAGAAAAAAAAGATAATGGAAAAAAGTCCGTTCATTTTTCAGCCTATGATGCGGCACAGAAAATCATCGGGGAAAAGATGAAGTCTGTCGATCCGCAGATGCTTTCGGAGCACCTGAAGCGGGCGCCGGTTGTTCTCGATTCGGACCGGTTCATGGTTGTTCAAATTCCCGATCCGGCGGAAGGGAGCGCCGTCTGGTTCATCGACTTTGAAAAGATGGAGATGAAACCCCTGTTGGAATTTTCTGGCAAATTTCAGGATGTCCGGTTTTTAGGCGGGGAAATGATGGGGAACAATATCGTTTTTCGGGTACAGGACAACGTGAAATCCTATTTATTTTCGTATTCATTCAAGGACCGAAAGTTAAGCAAATTGCTGGCCGTGGAGGGGAAGCCGGGAATAGAAAATTTTGTCTATGACAGCAAGAGGAAGAAGTATGTCCTCTTGGCCTTTACTGTTGAAACCCCATTTTTAAACGAGGCCAGGAGTTTATATCTCTATGATGGCGACAAGTTAAACCGGGTGATTTTGCCGGAAGTCCCTTGCGGCATAGAGTTCAACGCGCAACTGGAAACAATGGCACTGAGCGTTTGTGGGGCTGGGGAAGAAGCAATTTTGGTCCAGCATTTTGATCTGAATAAGGGTTAACGGGTTATGTCTCGCACCGGGTGGTTTTCGAAAAATGGAAGCAAGTTTTTATGGGCGATTATTCCCACCGTTGTGGGGAGCGCACTGACGGCGGTGGTTCTTCAGTGGATTCAGAATCGTTCTCCCGAACTGGTTGTCCACCAATTCTACAATCAGGTTGAAGGAAACAAACCGGTTCCGGAACAGATCGGCGGGCTGACTCTTGATTATCAGCCGGACCCTCCCAAGAGCGAATATGTAGTTGAAGTTGCCAATATCGGCAGAGGCCCCGAAGAAGATCTGAGGCTGCAAGTCCAATTCCCCAATCCATTGATCATCGGTTATTCGCAAAAACCCAATTTTAAAATCTTTCGGGCCGAGGAAGTAACTCTCAACTCCACTGACTTTTTCATGAGCTTAAAGCAGTTTCCCCAATATGCCGTGGCATCGGTTGTATTTTCGGTTCAAGGCAAATCAAGCGAACTGTGTGGGATTCAGGTTCAGATTGCCGGTCGGGAAAAAGTGGGGCGGGTGGAACAACTGAAAGGGGTAACGTGCAAACCTTAAAGATACTTTTTGTTCTTTTACTGATTCCCTTAAACACCATGGCCCAAAACTGCCCGGTGGTCATGGGAGGGTATTGCTTGAAAACGATTTGGAATGAGACTGATAGGGCAATTCGGATAAATACGACGGAACCGATCGTGGAAGAAACGACAAAGTCCACGGACTCTTTACCATCGGAAACCGATTATTACGGATATTACGAAAAGCTCTGGCAGAATTTAGTTCAAAAAGGATTGGCAACTGAGGAGGAGAGCAAAAAGGCTTTTGAAGAAGCGTCCAAAGCAGGAGGGACAAAGATCGGAGGAGTCAATCTGGTGGTACTGGCGGCAAGAACATTGCAGAAGCTGGTTGATTTGAAAATGCTGACGTTGGAGCAGGCGCAGGGAATTTTGAATGGTGCCCGCCTTCGCTGAAGCTACGGCGTGGCAGGCACTCATTGAGGAGGATTTCATGGCAGAAGAAAAAATCACCGAGGCTAAACAGTTCCATGAGCAACAGGTCTTGTGGCCTTTGACTACGGGGTACACCGTTTTGTATTTCGGTTTCATGGTAGTTGATTTTGCCTTGAGAGACCGCTTTACCATGCCGGCAGGGATGATGATTGTCTACGTTGCTTTGGTTACCGCCTACGCCGGAGACAAAGAAGTGAGACGGTGGATGGGAAAATCTCTTCCCTCGCGGTGGGGCTCGGTTTTCATCTATCTGTGGTTCATCTTCTTTGCCGTCGCTTTTACTGTACAGACCTTCAACGCCAGCTTTGTTCCGCCAGAGGATTTATCAAAAGTCTGTCTGCAGGTGCTGGGAATTTTTTTCGGAACAAAAATTTCAAGCAAGATTTACTCCATGCGACAAGAGGCCAAAGATTTTCAAACAGAGTTGGTGGGGCGTACTGAACGGGTTTTGACTCTTGTTCAAGAAAAAGGAAGGATCACCACGGGTGATGCGGCCAAATTTTTGGGATTGTCCAAATCGACCGCCCGGCGAATCATGGATCAACTCGAAAAAGAGGGAAAGGTTAAACAGGAAGGAGTCGGGCGGGGGATTTATTATGTTAGGGCTTAAGGGTACCCATCCGCTCAAGAACCGCTCATTTGCCACTCATCCACTCATTTGCCGCTCAATACCCGCTCATTGCCGCTCATGAACCCCCGATAGCCACTCATAGCTAATCAACAGCCGCGCAATATCCGCTCAATAGCCAATCAAGCTTATTTGGTTTTACAGGGGCCGATCCCCTGAAAGCCGGGGGTCAGGGGGCCGGCTTTCAGGGGGGAGGCTAAGGGAAAAACCCGAGGAGCGTTCACGCGCGGAAAGCGGCGAGGAAACAAAGGGAGAAAGGTGGCACCGAGCCGCTTTGCCTGCTGGAGGGGAGGGGGATAATTCGGTTCACACCTCGGGCTCCCACGGCCTGCAAAAATGGGTACAACCCCCACGGATTCCTTACTCGCGGGGTTGGGCCCATTTTTGCTACTCGCGATCAGGGGGATTTAATCCCTCATATTTTTCTTTGAAAAATGTTCGAACCTGATTAAATAAGGTCCATATAATAACCATGACTGATTAGGACAAGCTGCTCTACCGGGACGCGAAGCGGACCGCTTTAGAGAAGAGGGTGAGGAGAATCCGGCTTTGCCGGTT
>SBBF01000057.1 GCA_005240075.1 Nitrospira sp. | reverse complement strand
GCGAGGCGTAGACGAGCGGGAACACTCGAACGCTAGATGACGAAGAATCGGGCTTGGCCCGTTCTGAGATTGGAAGCTTCCTTCATCGCGAGGCGTAGACGAGCGGGAACACTCGAACGCTAGATGACGAAGAATCGGGCTTGGCCCGTTCTGAGATTGGAAGCTTCCTTCATCGCGAACGCAGTGAGCGGGAAGGTATATAATGGAAGGGTGGCCGAGTGGTTGAAGGCACCGGTCTTGAAAACCGGAGTGCTCTAACGGGCACCGTGAGTTCGAATCTCACCCCTTCCGCGGAACTTATTAATCTCCCTTTCCCCACCCCGACACGATCTCCACATGTGCCGTTTGGGGAAACATGTCGATTGGCTGGCAATGGGTAAGCTGATAACCGGCTTTGACCAAACAGGCCGCATCGCGGGCAAAAGTGGCCGGATTGCAGGAAACATAAACAAGGACCATCGGTTTAAACAAAAGAACGGCCTCCAAAACTTCATCCAACCCTCGGCGCGGTGGGTCGACGACCATGCGATCGCAACTCACCTGTTGCTTGAAAAGATCATGTAATACTTTGAAGGCTGATCCCTGTTTCCATGAAATATTTTCAATCCCCTCTTGCGTCATTTTTTGACGTGCTTCTTCCAATGAGGATTCATGTTTTTCAATTCCCCAGACATGACGCACCCGTGACGCAAGAGAAAAGGTGAAATTTCCACTACCGCAATAAACATCAAAAACGGTGTCTTCCGGTTGGACGTCAAGATATTCCAGAACGAGATGAATGAGATTCTGATTTTGCTCCGGATTGATTTGAGAAAAACCGGGGGAATCGTCAACGCGCAATTCTATTGCCGGTGCGGCATGCGAGGCAATTTTTTCATTCAACCTTTCATCCGCAATCAAACAGCGTTCAATCTCCACCACTTCATGGCTCTCCGGTTTGTAAAAACCGACTTTCCCCTGCCGATCTTGATGGAGCTGAATCCGCGTCCGGTAATTCCATATCTTGGGTGAAGGAAGAACTTCGGCAACACTATTTTCCGGAAGACGGGCAATCCTTTTTAACGCATCGCGCACGATTTCCCGTTTCCATTTCAATTGGGCCGGATAGGTGAGGTGCTGAAGCTGACATCCTCCACACTTGTAAAAATAAGGACACAACGGTTCGGCGTGATCGGGCGATTTCTCGACAATTTCCAGCAAACGGGCCTCATTGTAATCTTTTCTCTCCTTTTCAACCTGAACCAAAACCTTGTCCCCTGGAACCCCCCAGGGGACAAAATAAATTTTTCCCTCATGGCGCGCAATTCCCGCGCCGTTTGAGGCCAATTTTTCAATGGAAAGATTCAGTTTATGCAATGTCTAACAAAAAAGTCCGATACTGGTTTTCGTAGGTTGATTGGGGAAAAAGCTGTCGGGCCAACTGGGCTTTCCTTTTTTCCGATTCAAATCCGTAGCGAATCACCTGCCCCCTTAAGGCAGGAGCATGATATTTAAGGTTGTGAGTCTCCCCTTTTTTTGTGGTCAAAAACTGGATAATTCCTTCCGGCGTGTACCCCATCATATACAAAAGCCGGCCGCTGATTTCATCCGCCAACGTTTCGTGGGCCCGTCTTAATTCAAAAATTTCGTTCCAGTTCAGTTTTTGAATCTCTCCCTTGTCCGGCTTTAAGGCACAGGCATGCCCCCACTCGTGGGCCAACACTCCCGCCAAAGTCTCCTCCCCTTTCTCCCGGCTGGACAACTGTTTTATCAAAAAATCAACCCCCAGATAAACCACATCGTTGTCATCCACACAGGCGACGGTCCCCTGGGCTGGAACTACAACACATTTTTTGTTTTTGAGATAATTGAGCCGTTTTCTCAAGCGCCCCACAAGCCCGGATGGTTTGAACAAAGCGGCCAATTGACCGATTTGCTCCAAAGTCAGCATGACGGGAGGCGCTTCACCGATTGTTTTTTGAGCCGCCTGCTCGGCCCCTCCTCCCGGCCTGATGGTCGGCAAACCTTTTAAAATCAGGTGAGTTCCGGCTGATGTGATTGAATCAATCCGCATTCTGGTTTTAAGCTTACCAAACGGGCATCGCTAACGCAACATTTTGAGCAACCGTTCAGTGATGGGTGGCCAGACTGGGGGTAAGGAGGAACAGGACCTATCACTGAACGGTTCATTTTTGACTAAAAATTATATTGCAATTTAACTATTTAAAATATATAAACTTATTTGATCATTTATTAGATAATTATAGAGTTATTAATATATAAATACATGTAATTATTAATATTATTATTTTTATGCAATGTTATTTTTAGTTGCTGTAACCACTCGGGTGTCCCGTCTATAGTGAGCGAGTATTGGCCGGATCGGACTTGTTCCGTCCGGACAAACGAAGCGAACGATCGAAATACGGCGTAACAGATGGGGGTTCATCCAGCACTCAAAGCTTGGAGTGCTGGATGAAGGGGGAAAGCGGTATTTCCCCCTGAGTAGAAACGTTGCTTATGATATTTCCCACTTTGATTGATGACAGCCGGCTTGATTCTTATTTGATTGCTTTAAAGAGCTTGACGGAAAAAAAAACAGTCGAATGGGTTTTTCCAAAAAATATCAGAATCTCTCCGGCGGGAATGGCGATTCTTTGTTGTCTGGTGGAAGCCGCCAAGGAAAAGGAAGTGTTGATCCATTTTATAATCAGAGGACGCCGGAAAACGGATGCTCTCCATTTTTTAAATCATCTCAACTCTCACGTCCTGTCCCATAAAGGAGTTGTATCTCCTTCGCTCTATGATTACGAATCGGAAAACTCACTTTTGATTGGCCGTCCCTCGGGGCTGGATTTGGGATTTATGGAAAAAATGGAGCCGAAATTCCAACTTTCGGATGACCTTGATTTTGACTGTCGGCTGATTCTGCAGGAGTTGATGCAAAACTCGATTGACCATTCCGGGGGAGAGCGTTATTTCATGTATGCCGGCTTGTGGGAGAAGGAAATTCATTGCGGCGTTCTGGACATGGGGGTTTCGATTCCGGCCAAACTCCGGCAAAAATACGACCAGCCTGATGACATTCAACTTCTCCTGTTGGCGTTGAAGGAAGGCTCCACAACGCGGAGAGAAAGAACGGGAGGGTTGGGGTTGTCCCATTTTCGCGACGTTCTCCGACGCAACAAAGGTAAGCTGACGGTGGCAAGCGGTTGGGCCCAGATCCGTTTTTATTTTCAAACACGGAACGCGCAAAAAAGCACCCTCAAATACAGGTTGCCAGGTAGCTGGTGTTTTGCTCGAATTCCCTGGGGAGGTCCCTGATGCAAATTGTCATCAAGAAAATTTTTAAAAAAGACTGGGTCACGCGCGAGGCCGGTGAACAGTTAAGAAAAATGATTGGTGACTGTATTAAAAAAGGGGGAAAAGTGGAGCTTGATTTTACCGGCATGACGATCGCAAGCACTTCTTTTTTTGACGAGGGGATTGCCAAGCTGGGAATGGAGGGATGTTCGCCGGAAGAAATCAACCGGTTGATTGTCTGGAAAGGGCTTCATCCGCGGGATCAAGAGCTGGTCAGAATGCTCTGCCAAAAAAGAGATTTTGAAATTAAAATTTTTTCCCAATAATTTTTTAATGTTGACAACAATGATCTCTTCGGCAGACTGATGAACATCGATGCCACTTCTTCTCAAAGAAATCATTTCCAGGTTTGAAAAAGAAATTCCGCTCGCTTATCAGGAGCCATGGGATCGTTCCGGTTTGCAAGTCGGTTCTCTCAAAGAAAAAATCACAACAGTCCTCTTTGCCTACGATGCTTGTCATGAAGTCTTGCGTCACGCAGTCAGAAAGAAAGCGAGCCTGATTGTGACGCATCATCCTCTTCATCTCAAAGATTATAAAAACATCGACTTGGACAGCTATGAGGGAGAAACCATCCGGTTGGCGGTTCAAAACAACATCGCCATTTACTCCGCCCACACCAGTCACGATGCGTCCCCTTTAAGCTTGAACCGGCATTTTGCCAAAAAACTGGGCTTGACCGATTTAAAACCAATCGTGCCTTCTTCGGCTCGCCCTTTTTTAAAGTTAATTGTCTTTGTCCCTCGAACTCACACAACCAAAGTGCTGGAAGCCCTTTTTTCCGGAGGCGCCGGGCATATCGGCCGCTATTCCTCCTGTTCTTTCCGGACAACCGGAACCGGAACTTTTAGGGGAGATAAGAACACCTCCCCTTTTTTGGGGAAACCGGAAAGATTGGAAGAAGCGAACGAGGAACGGGTGGAAGTCATTTTGCCCCGACGTTCTCTCAATCGCGTTATGGATGCCATGTTAAAGGCTCATCCGTACGAAGAAGTGGCCTATGATGTCATCCCTCTTGAGAATTCCTATCCCAACACCGGCTCGGGCATTCTGGGAAAACTTCCAAAAATGGTGACCATGACGAACCTGATTCCTGTCATCAAAAAAACAGGAGGAATAAAAAAATTGCGTTTGTGCGGAAATCCAAACAAAAAAATCCAGACAATCGCCCTCTGTACCGGAAGCGGCGCCTCTCTTCTGGACAAGGCGATCAGTGCCGGGGCTGACCTGTTGATCACGGGAGATGTAAAATACCACGCGGGGGTTTCTGCCTTGCGACATGATATGTGTCTTTTGGATATCGGCCATTTTCATTCGGAAATTGCGTCGGTCTCCCTTCTTAAAAATATTTTTCAAAAAATCTTTGGGCGTACGCTTCAACTCCTTCACTACCAATCTCTCAAGGATGTCTTTCAAGATTTTTGACAATTCCTTGATTATTCTTGTTTACAACTGTTTCCCCCATCTGCTAGTGAGAATCGTTTTTGCACACAAGGAGTCCCTTTGAAAACAGAACTGGTAAAATTGATTCTTCTGGCCCAAATCGATGCTGAAATCGATGTTCTGATTGAAAACCGCGAATCGCTCCCCCTCCAAATCAAGGAAATTGAAGCCAAAATTCAGGCTCTCGATTCATCCCTGGAGCAAAAAACAAGAGAAGTCAGTTCCATCAAAAACGAACTGCATCAAAAAACATCGGCCTTCCATGAACAAAAAGAGTGGATTGCCGAAAGAGAAATCAAGGTCAAAGAAATCAAAACGATCAAGGAATACCAGGCGGCCCTGAAGGAAGTGGCCAAATCCAAAAAAGAATTATCGGAACTGGAAGCCAGCATTCATTCTTTGAGTGCAAGACTGGAGAAAGAAACAAACGCAATCCAGGAACTGGAATCAACATCCGCCGTGGAAAAAGAAACCCTGCTCACGGAAATGGCCCAAAAGAAGGATCAATCCTTTCAAATCAACGAGCTGATCCAGCAACAACAGGCCGAAAAAATCGAAAAAGAAAAAGATTTGATGGAAGCTACTCTCAAAAAATACCGACAGATCAAGAACCGCATTTCTCCCGCCGTCTCTCTGGCCTCAAAAAATGGGGTCTGCCAGGAATGCAATGTCAACATCCCCCCCCAGCTTTTTATCGAATTGCAAAAACTCCAGCAGATTATCAGCTGTCCCCGCTGTTACCGGATTCTCTATATCGAAGAGTGATTTTTATCGATTCACCAGCAAATCACAAACCTGTTGTAACGTGGCCTCATCCCAATTTGGCACTTTTAACAGTTCCAAATTTTCTTCCACATGCTTTTTGTCTTTCATTCCCACCAGGGCGCTGGCCACTCCCGGCGTTGAAGAAACAAACTGCAGCACTTTTTGAGCCAGAGTGAGAGAACCGGGAATTTTTTTGACCAGCGAAGAGGGCAAATCCAAAAGCTGTTTCTGAAGCAGAGGGGCCGAAACCATCACTGAAATTCCGAAATGATAAGCGACCGACAGGATCGGATATTGTTTTCCTTCCAGCGTCTGTCCGGAAAGGGCCAGCGCTTCCAACATCGCCATATTGTAGGGGAGTTGAATGACCTTAAAATGGGAGGGGGCCGTGTTCATCACTTTTTCGAGCGAAATGCTCTCAGACCGGCCGGCGCTTTCACGAAAAGCATTCCAGGTGGCCAATCCATAATATTGAATTTTTCCTTTTTGGACATTCTCCTCCAAACAATCAAAAGCCTTCTTCAACCGCTCATAAAATCGATCCTCATCTATTTTAGCAAGCTGAGTTTCCGGATTATGCAGGTAATAAATGTCGATCGTATCGATTCCAAGATTTTTCAAACTCTGATCGATCTGGTTTTGAATGTAGGCTGGGGCCAAACAATGGCAGGATGAGATGATTTCCTCCTCGTTGACAATGCCGGTCTGAATCCAGTGGTCACGAATATAGGATTCCATGTTGGAGGGGGGAGCTCCATCAAAAGGAATAAACCCCCCTTTGGTGGCAATCACAACCTGGCTTCGATGGATTTTTTTGGATTGAAAAAGTTTTTTGAGGGCCCGCCCGATCGTCCGTTCGCTCCGCTGACAGCGGTAATTGATGGCGGTGTCAATCACATTGACCCCCCCCTTCACCGCTTGTTCGATCGCTTCTTCATAAAGAAGATCGGTGGCGTCATCGTAATTCCCCAAATAAGTTCCCAGACCAAGGGCAGAGACCTGCCAGTCCTGGAATGATCTGAATTTATCGGAATGCAGGAAGGAGGCCTGTTTCTTGAAAAAAGCCTCTGTTCCTTCTGCCGTTGCACCGTTGGGTGGAATCATGAAAGGGGATGCTATAATGAAAGATGTTTTATAATCAAGTCTGGTAATTTCAAGAATCTTGAATTACAATCAGAGACAAAGCGAACAACCTGGCTTTGCCAGTTGTGAGCGCGGGGTTTGGGGCCATTTGAGGCCCGAAAAAATAGACGCGAGTAGCAACAGCCGGGCCGGAAGGGCCCCAAATAAAATAAAATGCCTATCAATCCTACAATTCTTTTCTCCCTGCTGGGCATTTTGGGGATTTTGATTCTTTATCCGATCACCCCCCGATATTTTCCTGAAACCAAAAAATTCTGGATTACCTGCGGACTCATCTTGGCTCATATCGGCCTCTACGGCCTTCTGTGGCTCCATACTCATAAGGTGGCCACTGTTTCTCTTTTTCTGACGGAAGGGGGAATTTTTTTGATCTGGGATCCTTTTGCTCTCTGTCCTGAAATATACCGAAATAGTGTCCGCGTTGTGGGGGACATCCTGTTGGGGCTGGGAATTATTATCAGCCTTTCTTTTTTTACAAAATTTCCTCTCTGGCTTTGGACTATTCCGGCAGTGGGTCTTCTTCTTCCCTATCTGATTCCTCCTTTGCATCGGCATGTCAAATGGATCCTGACTACCTCACTGGCCCTGATGATTATTTACCTGACGATCATCGGTTCGAGAATATACCACCATTTTTACCCCTGACACCGCCGCGAGGGGTCTTTCATTGACACCCCTATTTCTTTCGGATAGTTCGTAGTCTCTTCATGGTTTCCATTCCAAAAAATCTGAAATTTGAGGCGGCCATGGAAAAACTGGAAAAAATGATTTCCCGGCTGGAGGAGGGGGAATTGCCTTTGGAAGATTCCCTGAAAGTATTTGAAGAAGGGATGACTTTGGTCAATTTTTGCGAACAAAAACTTGCCGAAGCTGAATCAAAAGTGGAAATATTGGTCAAGGAAAAAAGGGAAGTGAGAGAATAATACATGGAAAAACAGATGCCGCAGACAGAAAATCGGGAGAGAATCCCCTGGCAAGCTGACCGCCCGGCCAAGACTCTCCGTTTTGATTTGACCACCTATTTTGGAGACTGCCAGAGTTTGGTGAATCAGGCCCTGGAGGGGGCTTTGCCCAAAAAGGAAGTTTTTCCTTCCAAAATTCATGAAGCGATGCGTTACAGCATTTTCGCCGGGGGAAAAAGAATCAGGCCGATCCTCTGCATTGCCGCCTCCGAAGCCTGCGGCGGAGGGCGCCGGGAGGTTCTACCTGTCGCCTGCGCGTTGGAAATGATCCATACCTTCTCCCTCATTCATGACGACCTCCCCGCGATGGATGATGACAACTTAAGAAGAGGCATTCCCACCAATCATAAGGTGTTTGGAGAAGCCACCGCCATTCTGGCGGGGGACGCTCTGGTTTCGCAGGCCTTTGTCCTCCTGGGGCGTCTCGGCGACACTCACCCGGATCCACGGCGGGTTTTGCAAATCATCCACGACATTGCGTTAGCCACCGGTTCGCTGGGAATGGTAGGGGGGCAACTGCTCGATCTGGATTCTGAAGGAAAAAAGCTCGATCTCCCCCATCTTCAACGTTTACACGAACTCAAAACAGGGCGCCTCATTACAGTGTCGATCACCAGCGGAGCCAAACTGGTCAGTGATTCGGTCGAAAAAATAGCAGCGCTGGAAAGATACGGGGCAGCGGTGGGGCTTGCTTTTCAGATTGCCGACGACATCCTGGACATTGAAGGGGGGGTTGAATTGGGGAAGGATATTGGAAGTGATCAGGCAAACAACAAAGCCACCTATCCTTCGATCGTCGGAATGGAGCAGGCCAGAAAAACAGCCCATACGCTTGGAAAAGAGGCAATGGGGAGTCTTAAAGATTTTGGAGAAGAGGCCGATCCTCTCCGGGCTTTGGCCTCTTTTATCGTCGAGCGTAAAAAATGAATTTCATCACTTCCAGACTGGAGATTTCATCCCACGAGCCGATTGAGCTGATTGACATCACTCCTCATCTGCAGGAATTCGCAAAAAAAAACAGGGTTGAAAACGGGGTGATTGTCATCACCAGTCAACACACGACGGCTGGCATTAAAATCAATGAAAAATGCGAGCAGTTGGCAAAAGATTTGAAAGTTTTTTTAAAAAAACTGGCTCCTCCCGGTGAAAATTATCATCATAATCACGAAGCGCTGGATGGACGAAACAATGCCCACAGTCATTTGTTGAGTTATCTGTTCAGCACTTCCGAAACAGTGATTGTTAAAAATGGAGAAATTCGTCTGGGGAATTGGCAAAGCATTTTTTTTGTTGAATTGGATGGTCCCCGACCGAACCGAAATGTGGTCATGACCTATATGGGAATGTAGGGGCGAATCTTGTATTCGCCCGCAATGTTTGGGCGAACATAAAGTTCGCCCCTACAATTAACATGCTCGATTCCAAAGACATCAGCGGTTTTTATGCCGAGCTTTCCCAGTTAAACAGGGACGATTATCTCCTGATCGATTACCTGTTTGAGACGGATGAAAATCCCCAAGTGGCAGCGGCCCAGCTTGCCTGCGAACAATCGACTGTCCAGTGGACCATCTCAGGAGAATCAATCGATTTGAGAGGAAAATTTGGAGCCAAGGTTATTGAACTCAAGATGATTTCATCATTGGATCAACCCAAAAAATTTCAGTGCCAGGCCCAAATCGCCCATCCGATCATTAATTTTGGCCCCCGCATTCCCAACCTGCTGAGCGCGATTGCCGGCGAAGGCCCTTTTTATTGTCCGGGAATTTTGACCATTAAAATAGTCGATCTTCATTTCCCCCCTTCTTTCTTAAACCAATTTGAAGGCCCGCAGTTTGGCATTAAGGGGGTTCGTGAAATCTTGAAAGTTTTTGATCGTCCCATTTTTGTAGGGGTTATCAAACCAAATTTGGGATTAACGCCTGAAAATTTCGCGCAAAGAGCTTACGAGGCTTGGCTGGGGGGGCTTGATATTTGCAAGGATGATGAAATGCTGGCCGATACTTCTTATTCTTCTATCGTTGAAAGATGCCGGTTGACGGGGCTTAAAAGAAAACAGGCAGCGCGTGAAACGAACAAAGAAAAAATTTATATCGCTAGCATTACAGATGAAGTCGATCAGCTTGAAAGGCTTGTCTCCCAAGCCATTGAAGGAGGAGCGAATACCTTGATGGTCAATCCCTTTTTTACCGGTTTACCTGCTTTGCGTTTCTTGAGAAAAAAATCGTCCGTTCCTCTGATGGCCCACTTTTCCGGAATGGCCTTGTGGGACCGTTCCCAAAATTTTGGTCTCGGCTCAGTTCCTCTGGTTAAGCTACAACGATTGAGCGGAGCTGACATCATCGGCATCCCCGGCTTTGGGCCGCGGATGAAGAGCCCCCCGGAAGAAGTGCTGGCCAACATGAAGGCCTGTCTGGAGCCAATGGGTCCCATCAAGCCGGTCCTTCCCATCCCGGGGGGAAGCGATTGGGCGGGAACGCTCGCCTCTGTATTTGAAAAAATTGGTCATGTCGATTTTGGTTTTATTTCAGGACGGGGGGTTTTTGGACATCCGGAAGGGCCGCGCGCCGGAGCGCAAACCATTCATCAAGCCTGGGAGGCTATTCACGGTTTATCCCCTCACAGTCTTTAATAAACGGGCTCTACCGCTTCTTAGTCCTGCCTGTCCCGCAACATGAGCAACCGACAATCGAGATAGTCGGGACACCGTAACGGACTCCCCTTCGGCTCTTCTCCCCTCTCCCATTAATTCATCCAAATCAGTCACATGCACACCGCCGGCTACAAGACTCGATTGCACAATCCGGGTGGATGTCTCACTCATTTGTCTTTCGACATCATCCGGATTGGAGATACAGAGATCAAGACTGTAAAGCAAACCGCTTTCAATCTTGAAAAGAAGTCCATGAACTGAAACGTCCCTCCCCTCTCTCCAAGCTTTCTTGACTGAACCTGTCCGGGCAACATTCAAAACCTGTTGATTAACATTGATGGCCGCCAACACATTGGCGCGAACAGCCGGATCTGGAATCCCATCCAGCAGGTCCTGATAGCGACGATAAAGCCTTGTAATGGGTTTGACCCAGTTTTTGACATCCGCTTCCAATGGACCAGGGCACATAGCGGCCTGAATACCACCACAACCATGGTGTCCGCAGACAATAATATCTTTCACTTTTAACGTTTCAACGGCAAATTGAATGGCGGCACGGCTTGACAGATCGGAGGGCAATACTTGGTTGGCCATATTGCGGTGAACCAAAACAGTGCCAGGCTCAAGCGCTAACAGTGTCATCGGATGAACGCGAGCATCCACACAACCAAACCAGAGGTAATCGGGATTATGCCCCGCGGCAAGTCTTTCAAAAAATTGGGGGTCCTCCGCCTGACGACCAGCCGCCCAAGCCTGATTGTTCTGGAGCAAATGATTGATGGAACCCATAAATACCCTCTCCTCTGATAGCCGCTTTCCTAATATAGTAGCAGGTCGCAGGCTACCATTATTTTTGGTAGATGATCATACCACCTTCACTTCTACCTCCCCATCGGAGAGTTGAACATTCAGCAATTCCTCTTTTCGAACTTCTTTGACAGAACGGACAGCCCTTAAAACTCCCGTTTTGAACACAATACTATATCCTCTTTTTAATAAAGCCATCGGAGAGATCGCCTCCAGATTTTTTTTCATTCCAGCAATTCGAAGATGTAATTGGGGAAGTAAAACACGTTTTTGAGCCCGGATCATTCGTTCAACAAACTGATCAAGGGTTTGATGGAGTTCCTCCAGAATGCGCCGGGGTTCTTTTAATCTTTTCTTTAAATAATCAAGGCTTTCCTGACGATTCTTGAGAAAATAATTGAATGCAGAGATCAGGGAAAAACGATGTTCCAGGATTGAAGAAACCAGTTCCATTTTTTCGGGGACCGCCAGTTCCGCCGCCGCTGAAGGGGTGGGAGCCCTCAGATCGGCCGCCAGATCGGCCAGCGTATAATCGGTTTCATGCCCCACCGCTGAAATAACCGGAAGGAGTGATCGGGCAATCGCCCGAACCACCCTCTCTTCATTAAAAGCCCAGAGATCTTCCAGAGAACCCCCTCCTCGTCCGACAATCAACAGATCAAGATCTGTCCTTCGGTTGAGTTCATCAATCGCCTCGCTGATTTCCTCTGCGGCCCCCTCCCCCTGAACCCTGACCGGATTGACCAGAATTTCTATATTGGGAAACCGGCGGGTCAGGATGGTGATCATGTCATGGAGCACCGCTCCTTGAGCCGAAGTCACAATGCCGATTTTTTTCGGAAGATAGGGAATTGGTTTTTTACGTTTTTCATCAAAAAGCCCCTCCGCCTCCAATTTTTTTTTCAATTGTTCAAAAGCCAGTTGAAGAGCCCCCAACCCTTTGGGTTCCAAATGATCGACAACAATCTGATACGCTCCGCGCGGCTCATAAACAGAGAGCCTCCCATGGGCGATCACTTCCAGTCCATCCTCAGGATTAAATTTGAGGAACTGATTGGAACCACGAAACATGATCGCTGGCAATTGCGCTTTTTCATCCTTGAGGGTGAAATAAAAATGGCCGGAGGAGGCTGCTTTAAAATTGGAAATTTCTCCCGTAATCCAGAGAGAAGGAAAATTGTCCTCCAGCAAAGAACGGATGTCACGAGTCACCTCGGAGATCGTATAAATTTTTTGGGCCTCAAGCTGGAGCATGGTCAAAAAAGATTTTTTGAGAATTTTGCCGGATCAAAAATTTGAAGATCGGCCACCTGCTCTCCCACTCCCACAAATCGAAGAGGAAGGCCAGTTTCCCGGACGGCCCGCATGACAAATCCGCCGCGCGAAGCGCCGTCATATTTGGTCAGGATCAACCCCGTTAAAGGAAGCGCCTCTTTAAAATGAATCACCTGGGAAAGGCCGTTTTGTCCGGTGGTCGCGTCCAGAACAAGAAAAATCTGATCTAAATCCTTGCCGGCTGACTTGACTCCGGCCCGATGCACTTTTTTTAATTCCTCCATCAGAGGGGTTTTGGTCTGCAACCTTCCCGATGTGTCAACAAGAACGGCATCCACCTGCCGGCTTTTGCCAGCCTGAATTCCATTAAAAACAACACTGGCCGGATCGGAGCCGGGGGCTCCCCCCACGAAGTCGGCATTCAAGCGTTCAGCCCAGATTTTTAACTGCTCGACAGCGGCGGCCCGAAAAGTATCTCCAGCCACAAGAAGTGATTTCAATCCCTGTTGACCAAGCCAATGAACCATTTTGGCAATCGTTGTTGTTTTGCCGCTTCCATTCACTCCAATAAAAAAAAAGACGAAAGGACGATGGGTCGGAAGATTGAAGGAAGTTTGAGGAGTCACCCATTGTTCAACTTGTCTTTCAACAAAACTTTGAATTTCTTCCGGGGTTTTTAAATCGGACTGTTTGATCAGGTCACACAACTCCTTCGTCACTACAGGACCTACATCCCCAGATAGCAGTCGCTCCTCAATATCGGGGAGGGATTCCTGTATATTTTTTTTGAGCCCCGAAAAAAGATTTTTGAAAGAAAACAGCACAGATCAAGCAATGACTTTGTTAAGCGGATACTCCACAATCCCCTCGGCACCCGCTTCTTTGAGCTTGGGAAGAATATCCCTCACCACTTTTTCGTCAACAATCACTTCAAGGCTATGCCATCCGGAATCAGCCAGAGAATTGATAGTGGGGGTATGAAGCGCCGGTAAAGATCGAATGACGTTATTAAGTTTTTTGGCAGATACATTCATCTTTAAACCGACTTTTTCTTCGGCAGAAATGGCTCCCTGAAGCAACATATAGATGTTGGAAATTTTTGAACGCTTCCAGGGATCGCTCCAGGCTTTTTTGTTACAGATAAAAAGAGTGGTCGATTCCAGAATTGTCTCCACTATTCTCAAATTGTTGGCTCTCAATGATGAACCGGTTTCTGTCAGCTCCACAATGGCATCAGCCAATAAAGGAGGTTTGACTTCGGTCGCTCCCCACGAAAATTCGACCTCCGCCGTAATTCCCTTTTCTTTAAGATAACGCCGGGTATAATTGACCAGCTCGGTCGCAATTCTTTTGCCCTGCAAATCTTTTAATTTCTGAATGGAAGAGTCGTTGGGAACCGCTACGACCCACCGGACCGGCTTTAACCCCGCTTTGGCATAGCGGAGCTCTCCTACCTCTTCCACCTTCCCTCCATGATCCAACATCCAGTCCCGTCCGGTCAGTCCACAATCAATCACCCCATTTTCAACATAACGGGTCATTTCCTGCGCCCGAATGAGAAGCCCCGTCAGTTCCGGATCATCCATGCTTGGCACATACGAGCGGCTTCCCACGCTCATGTTAAAACCCGCTTTTTTGAAGAGTCGAAAGGTCGATTCCTGCAGACTTCCTTTAGGCAAACCAAGTTTTAAAATTCTTTCCATAAGGAGTGATTTATTTATCATCCCCAAATTTTTTTACAATCCAAATTTTCCCGCTTGCCTGAAATGTAAAACTCAGGTATCTTCACCCACAAAATTAATAAAGAAACTTCAGAAATTTTCTTTAAGTTTATCATCTATAATATGTCGAACCAACAAAAGAGAGGAGAGAAATGAAAATCAAATACTTCATTATTTTTTTGCCCCTCCTCATGATGGCCAATTGCGCCAGCGAGGCGGACTCCAACCTTGAAAACGCCCAGTTTGCCCTGGACCAAGGGGATTACGATCGGGCCATTGAGCTGGCCACCGATGCCATCGCGGAGGATTCTTCCAACATTGCCGCCTATCGTATTCTAGGAAGTGCCCTCTTTGGGCGAAGCGGCGTTGATTTCCTGGACATGACTGAAGCGATCCTCGATTTGGGAGAGGACGTGGAAGCCAACTTTCTGGCCATCGCCAATGTCCTTCCTTCCGATGGAAACGCGGACGATCTTCGGGCGGCAATTGCCGCGTTGGAAGCGGCTCCTGGTATAACGGATGAAACAATAACAGACGAAGAGCTGGCCGACGCCGCTTTTGATATGGCCTTTATGAAGTCGATTGAACATTATTCGCTCGGCGTTTACGGATCGACTTTTCATACCGATTTTGATGTCACTCAAATTACCGATGCCCAAGCGGCTCAGGCCCAGGATGACCTGATTGATTTTGACAACAACTTTATCGCCTCAGGGGTGGATGAGACGGAAGATTTTCTGTCAGAAATCAGGCAAACATTCTGCATTCTGGAGGGGATCACAGCAGGTGAAGGTTTTACGACGGCTGAATACCAAGCACTGGTCGGTTGCCAGCTGGATCCGGACAATTTTGATCCGACGACCGTTACAGCGGATGTTGCCAACTGCGCGGCGCTGGAACCGGTCGACGGGGATGCCTGTTATGATACGGACACCAGCCTTTAAAATCATTTAAGGGGGACCCTCAATGAAAAAAATACCAATTGCATTAGTTTTTTTTCTCACATTATCGACACTGTTTTTATATCAACCTCAAACGGCAGAAGCCCAAAGCCTTACGATGAGGGGTTCTCCCCGATCGATGCAGGGGATACGTCCTTTGACGATGGGAGGGGCTTTCAGTGCGATCGACGGCAGCGATGAGAACGCCCTTTTCTATAATCCAGCGGCGATTAATGACTACGAGAAAAAATTTCATTTTCAATTTTTGCTTCCGACTGTTGAATTTTCTTACAAAGCGATCCCCTTTTTTGCTGATGATCTTCTAGATCTGGCCGATGATATCGATGCCGCCGCCGATGATGCCGCCAAGATTAATGTCTTTGATGCTTTTGCGGCAGCCAACACGGGACGTTATGAGGAAGTGGGAATCCGGGGACCGATTGCCATTATGATGCATAAGTATATCACGGCATCGATCTTTTACGAAAACCGATCAACCATGGCTCTTTTAAATCCCGCCTCGAGCACCATCGATCTTGAGGCCCTCTCCCAAGGGGGGGTTCAGGTGGGATCGGCCTATGGTTTTTGGGATGACCAGCTCCAAGTGGGTTTGGCCTTGAAATTTTTGGGACGTCATCTGATTGATGAAAGAATCACCCAGCGGGATGTGGTAGTCAATAACGATTTTACTGATGCCATTTCTTTTGAGGAGATTGGATTTGGGTTCGGCGTTGATCTGGGGGCCCAGGCCAAAATTCCTTTCAAATATAAAGCGTGGGAATATCTCGATCCCACCATCGCTCTGACCATTCAGGATGTGGGAGATACCCGCTTCTTTATGGGAGATGATGTAGGGAGAACCAAGGAGTCGATTACGCTAGGATGGGCGGTTCATCCCGATTATTGGAAACTTAAAACACAGTTTGCCATGGATTTTCGTGATCTGGAGCACAACACTGATTTTATCACCAAATTTCACTTAGGCTATGAAGTCATGTGGCCTGAAATTGGAAAATTTCTCCGATCAGCCTCCATTCGAGCCGGTTTGGGTCAGGGGTACTTGTCGGGGGGATTTGGCCTCGATTTCAAATATTTCAAGCTCAACGCCGGAACTTGGGGACGGGAACAGGGAAAGAGAACCCGACAGAGGGAATCACGTATGTTTGGATTACAGTTGGCATCAGGTTTTTAAAACAGTCTGAATCGCCTCAAACGTGACATCAATCAAAAAATCAATTTCATCGTGCGTGATTGACAACGGGGGCATCAGCACAATAACATTTCCCAGAGGACGAAGGATAACCCCTTGTTTTCTTGCTTGAAGAATAACCTGATGTCCCAAACGGATTTTTTCACTCTTTAATTCAATTCCAACCATCAAACCAGACTGTCTTACTTCTTTGATATAGTCCATGTCTTGAAAACGCGCCAAGCCCTGAGTTAAATGGGTAATTTTCGGCTGGAGTTTTTCGATCGTCTGTTCTTCTTCAAATATTTTTAGATTGGCCAGAGCCGCCGCACAGGCCAAAGGATTTCCGGTATAGGTATGGCCATGAAAAAAAGTTTTGAATTCATGATACTCGCCGCAAAACGCTTCAAAAACAGGGAGCGTTGTCAGCGTGGCGGCCAACGGAAGATAACCACCCGTGATTCCTTTGGCAACACACATCAGATCGGGTGAGACTCCTTCATGTTCACAGGCAAACATTTTTCCGGTCCTTCCAAATCCGGTGGCTACTTCATCGAAAATCAAGAGAACATGATGATCGTCGCAGGCCTGGCGCAATTTTTTTAAAAAACCGGGGGGCTGAAGCAGCATGCCGGCCGCCCCCTGGATAACCGGTTCAATGATAACCGCGGCCAGTTCATTGTGATGCTGCCGGATCAAATCAGCCGCATTTTCAAAATTGGCCTTGATGGAATCAAAAAGAAGAGGCTTGTAGATTTGATGAAAGAGATCAATCCCCCCCACACTCACGGAACCAATGGTATCCCCATGGTAGGCATGATGAAATGTGAGAAATCTTGTTTTTCTTGAACATTGAAAAGCCATTTTGAGCGCGATTTCCACCGCAGTCGATCCATTGTCAGAATAAAAAACTTTTTTTAGACCGGGGGGGGCAATTCCAATCAGTTTTTCAGCCAATTGAACAGCAGGGACGTTCGACAAACCGAGCAGGGTGGAATGGGAAATCTGGTCGATCTGTTTTTTGATCGCCTCATCAATTTCTTTTTTCCGGTGTCCATGGACTGTTACCCAAAGGGAAGAAACGCCATCGAGATATTTTTTTCCATGAATGTCGTAGAGATAATTCCCTTCTCCCCTTTCAATAATCAGCGGCTCTTCCTTCTGCCAATCCTGCATTTGGGTAAAAGGGTGCCAGATGTATTGGCGATCCAGGTTTTCAAGATTTTTTATTTCTTTTGGAACCATATAACGTAGGGGCGAACCTCGTGTTCGCCCATTCGCGGGCGATCACAAGGATCGCCCCTACAACACCATTTCCAACACATGAACACACCGATCCAAATGTTCTTTGGTATGGGTAGCCATCAACGTCAACCGAATTCGTGACGTCCCCTCCGGCACCGTTGGGGGGCGGATCGGCTGGGCCCAGATTCCTTTCTCAAACAATTTTTGGGCAACATCCATGGTTTCTTGGGCAGAACCGATGATGACCGGGACAATGGGAGATGGGGCACCAAAATATGTCACATTCTTCCACAATTTCTCTTTCAACGATTGATCTTTGAAAATCAAATCAATCGCCGCTTTGGACGCGGCTACAACGGCAGGAGGGAGTGCGGTGGTATAAATAAATGATCTCGATCGGTTGATCAAAAAATCAATCAGCTCATTCGAACCACAAACATACGCCCCAAAAGAACCGAGCGCTTTCCCCAAGGTTCCCATCTGAATCAGACGAGGGTGATGGGAGGGGATTCCAAAATGCTCCACAACCCCCCTCCCTTTTTTTCCAAAAACCCCCGTCGCATGCGCTTCGTCTACCAAAACCAGGACATCGTATTGATCGGCTAATTCCATAATCCGGGGAAGAGAGCAGAGATCGCCATCCATGGAAAAAACGGTGTCGGTCACGATAAGGCGTTTGTGACAATTATTTTTTAACATGTGTTCTAAATGTTCCGTATCGTTATGCCGATAAACAAGCGTTTTTGCCTTCGACAATCGACATCCATCAATGAGGCTTGCATGATTCAATTCATCAGAAAAAATCAGATCCCCCTCTCCCATCAAGGAAGGAATAACACCGATATTAGCGTGGTATCCTGAATTAAAAAGCAGAGAGGCTTCACATCCTTTAAAGTCAGCCAAGGCTTTTTCCAATGCTTCATGAAGCGTCATCGAACCGGTAATCAAACGGGAGGCGCCGCTTCCCGTACCAAACTTTCGAACCGCTTCAATCGAGGCTTCTTTGAGCAACGGGTGATTGGCAAGCCCCAGATAATTATTGGACGAAAAATTGAGATACGTTTTCCCCTGATATCGAATTTCGGGCCCCTGTTCCCCCTCAACTGTTTTTAAAAAACGATAGAGGCCCGATTGACGTAAATGATCCAGGGTATGTTTGAGATGTTCGGGCAATCCCATATAGGGTTGCCCCTACAGGGAAACAGGGGCAACTGTCAAATGTTACGCGGCTTTCGGGGCTTCTAAACGAGGAAGATTAACCCGGGCAATCGGCTGAATGCGAAGGTTTTCGGAGAGCTCCTGATACGACAAAACAGAAAGCTGGGGAAATTCCAGTTCAATGATTTTTCTGAAATATCTCCGGATTTCAGCGGTTGTCAAAATAACGGGAGGGCGGGCTCCCGGAGGGAAAGGATGCGAAGCAATTTCTTTTCCCACCGCTTCAATCAGTTCCTGCGTGATCTCCGGATCAAGGGCCAGATAATTCCCCTTTTCGGTTGTTCGAATGGCATCGCGAACCATATCTTCAATCCGCGGATCGAGCAGATAAACCGCCAGGGTGTTCCCATGCCCGGCATATTTGTGGGTAATGTACCGTTTTAATCCCCCCCGAATATGTTCGGTCAACATTAAAGTATTCCTTTCAACTTCCGCCCATTGAGCCAGAGTGGAAAAAATGTTTTTTAAATCACGAATCGCCACCTCTTCCTGGACCAACCGTTGAAAAATTTCGGAGAGCTGAAGAACCGTAATCACCTTGGGAACCAACTCTTTGACCAGCGCCGGGTGCGATTTTTCCAGTTCGTTCAAGAGATTCTGGATTTCCTGGAGCCCCAGGAATTCATAGGCATGTTTGCGCAGGACGTGGGACAAGTGCAAAATCAGGTATTCCGCCACATCCCACATCCGAAACCCGGCCTGCACCGCCACCTCCTTGAACTTGTCCGAAACCCAGGTGACAATCGATCCATCAATCGGATGAATCGTCTCCTTGCCGGTGATATTGAAAAGCTGGAGCTGTTCCAACGGCTCTCCCACCAGAATACATCCCTGCATGATCTTTCCGCGAGCCACCGGCACTTCGTTGATGTTGATCACATAAGCCTCCGGCTCCATATCCACCGTCTGTCCCCGCACCTGAACCCCCGGAAAATTGACCCCCAGTTCATAGTAAAGACCATGGCGCAACAGCGGAATCAGTTCGTTGATAAATCGTCCTCCATCCTTGGAATCATCCACGAAGGGGATGATCTGACTCCCCACTTCCAGGGAAATCGGGGAGGGCATGATAAAAGGGAGCTGATCGCCATGTTTCTCCAGAGCCTTTTTGACTTTTTCCTCCTTCGGCTGTTCGATAATCTCCTGAATCTTTTGTTCCCGTTTGCGGGTGGTGTAAAAAGCATACCCCCCCGTCAGGGCCGATAACATCAGAAAAGGGAGCCAGGGGAATCCCGGTATCAACGCCAGCAAACCCAACAGGGCAGAGGTAACCATGAACACTTTCGGATAGGCGGTCACTTGGGTGATGATATCGCGTCCCAGGTTGGCATCCTTGGTTTCCGAACTGACGCGGGTCACCACAATACCGGCCGACAGGGAAATAATAAACGCCGGCAACATGCTGACCAGTCCGTCACCGATGGTCAGTGAGGTATAGAGTTTGGCCGCTTCCACCAATTCCATATCCCGCTGGACAACGCCGATAATGAGTCCCCCAATAATGTTGATGACCGTAATAATAATTCCCGCAATCGCGTCTCCTTTCACAAACTTCATCGCTCCATCCATCGCGCCATACATCTGGGATTCTCGTTGGAGGGTTTTCCGCCGCTCCTGCGCCTGCTCCATGGTAATCGTCCCTGCCCGCAAATCGGCATCGATACTCATCTGCTTACCGGGCATGGCGTCCAACGTAAACCGGGCCGCCACTTCGGATACCCGTTCAGCTCCCTTGGCCACAACGATAAAATTGACAAGGGTGATAATCAAAAAGAGAACTCCTCCGACAATATAATTTCCCCTTGTTACAAAATTACCAAAGGCATCGATCACTTCCCCGGCATATCCATCAGACAGAATGAGCCGGGTAGAAGAAATATTAAGCGCTAATCGGTAAAGGGTGGTGATCAGCAAAATAGTAGGAAACGAAGCGAGCTTTAAAGCATCGGAAATGGAGAGGGCTACGAGAAGAATGACAAGCCCCAGAGTGAGACTGATAGCCAAAAGAAAATCGAGAAGGGGGGGAGGCATCGGGATGATGATCATCCCCAAAACAAGCGCCACCAAAATAGCGATAATCAGGTCGCTGTATTTGGACAGGAGTGCATTGAAGTCAGCAAATCGAAATTTCATGTTTGTATTCGCTCGAACGGGCAAAGCCCGATCCTTGTTTCATGTCCAGATAAAACCTAAATTTTACAGGTTTTATAAAACTTTGTCGAATTAAACGGGCTAAAACGTTAGCCGGTAAAGTAGGCATAAAGCAGAAAGATAAAGACCACTTTATAAGTCAGGCTTCTTAAGTTGATGAGTCCAAAATCCATATATTAAGTAATAGCAATAATGATGCCAAAAATGATCGTTTAATAATTAAAATTAATTAATAATATCAATTATTTAGAAATGAAGAGAAAACGAGGATGCCATCGGAAGGGGTTCAGACCCCCCAATCACTGAAAAAATCTAGGTGTGATACTCGGCATTCAGATGAATATATTCATAGGTCAAATCAGACATAAAAACATGAAAGGAGGCAGGACCGACCCCGCAATCAACCCGGATTTCAATCAACTTTTTTTCCATATATTGGGAGACGAGAGAGGGAACAAAAGAACAAAGACCGGTTCCATTCTTGGCAACAGTGTAAGGACCAATGGAGATTCTGATTTTTTCAGGATTGATTTTGGCTCCCGAATACCCCACCGCCGCCATGATTCTCCCCCAGTTGGGATCGCATCCAAAAAGAGCGGTTTTGACCAGCGGCGAGTTGCCAATCGCATAGGCAATTTTTTTGGCATCCCCTTCATTCCGGGCCCCTGTGACTTTGACTTCACAACACTTGGTGGCCCCTTCTCCGTCGAGAGTAATTTTGTGGGCCATTTGCTTTAAGAGACTGGTTAGTTGATTTCCAATTTTTTTCCCCTCGGCGCTGTCGACTGAAAACGTTCTGTTGCCCACCCGGCCATTGGCCATGATCAAAACTGTATCGTTGGTCGACATGTCACCATCAACCGTCACCCGGTTCAGCGTTACATCCACGGCTCTCCGAAACAATCGGGCCAACACCTGCCGCTCAAACTTGAGATCCGTCATCACAAAAGTCAGCATGGTCGCCACATCTGGCCGCAACATGCCGGCCCCTTTGGTCATCACAGCGATCGTATATCTTTTTCCCCGAATTTCGTCCTTGATGCATCCGTATTTTACAAACTGATCGGTGGTCATGATCCCTTTGGCCGCTTCCATAAAATTCTTGCGATCCAGGAAATCTTTGGCCTTGACTAACCCCTGCAGTAGTTTCTTCATCGGGAGAAATTCGCCGATTTTCCCGGTGGAACAAACAGCCACTCGAGAGGGAACAAGGCCAAAAAGCCTCCCCCCTTCCGATTGCGTTTTCAGGGCATCTCTCAAACCCCGCTCCCCAGTGCAGGCATTCGCATTCCCGCTGTTGACAATAATGAGCTGACCCATCCCCTGCCTGATGCTTTTTCTCGAAACAACCACCGGAGCGGCGCACACTTTGTTTTTGGTAAAAACACCGTCAATCAATGTGTGAGGTTCCTCCGAATAAATGAGGGAGAGATCTTTTTTTCGGACATTATCTTTGATGCCGCAATGAATGCCGGCAAATTGAAAACCGGGAACTGTTATTTTCATGAATCAGGCTCCATGACATTTTTTATATTTCTTTCCACTCCCGCACGAGCAGGGATCATTCCGTCCCACCTTGGGAAATTCCCGACGAATCGTTTCTGTCTTTTGAGGCTTCTGTGGGCCTGATGCAGAGCCACGAACATCTCCCTGGGATTGACCCAAAGCTCCTATTGTCGGTACCAAATCCGCTTTGGACATTTTGATGGGACTCACCCGTCTCTGTTTCATTTCCACATCCTCTTTTTTCTTGATCTGGACCTTAAAAATCCTCTCGATGCTGTCCTCGTACCATCGAAACATCATCGCTTCAAACATGGCGAACCCTTCTTTTTTGTACTCCAACCGGGGATCCTTCTGACCATAACCCCGAAGGCCGATCCCTTCGCGAAGATGATCCATCGCCAAAAGATGATCTTTCCAGAGGTTGTCCAGAGTCTGAAGCATAAAGTAGCGTTCCACCTGCCGCATCAACTCGGAGCCATATTCTGTTTCCTTCTTTTCATAAAATGAAAGCGCCTCATTGTAGATTTTGAGTCCGATCGAATCAGCGTTCCATTTTTGTTCTCCGGCCCCAAAGGTCATCCGGAGCCCAAACTGATTGGCGACCCGCTCCCCAAGGCCGGTCGGATTGAATTCTCCGGTTTGAGAGGGATCGAATTCCCGCGAAATCAAATCGGCAAGCTGATCCAGCATATCTTCCACCTCCTCTTTCAAATTCTCCCCTCTCAAAATTTGCCGACGCTTCGAATAAACGGTCGTTCTCTGCTGATTCATCACATCGTCGTATTCCAGGACATTTTTGCGAATTTCAAAATTATGCGCTTCCACTTTCTTTTGCGCATTTTCAATTGCTTTGGAAATCCAGGGATGCTCAATGGTTTCGTCATCCTTCATTCCCATTTTTCCCATGACGGAGGCAATCCGGTCAGAACCGAAAATTCGCATCAGATCATCCTCAAGGGAGATGAAAAACCGGGAAGCCCCCGGATCTCCCTGCCGCCCCGCTCTCCCCCTCAGCTGGTTGTCGATTCTTCGCGATTCGTGCCTCTCCGTTCCCAGAATAGTCAGCCCCCCTCTTTTGATCACCTCCTCCCGCTCAGCCGCGCAAAGGCGCCTGGCTTCGGCATACGCTTTTTCAAATTCTTCGGGAGATGCATCCTTGGAAACCTTCGAACGGGCCAAAAATTCCGGATTTCCTCCCAGCATAATGTCGGTTCCCCGCCCCGCCATGTTGGTTGAGACGGTCACCGCCTTGAACCTCCCCGCCTGCGCGACAATCTCCGCTTCCCTTTCGTGATGCTTGGCGTTCAACACATTGTGCG
>SBBF01000064.1 GCA_005240075.1 Nitrospira sp. | reverse complement strand
GACTACAAGGTACTAAAACATTGAAATTTAAATTAAATTAACAAATTAAGTGGACTTAAAAATTAGAAAAAGTCTCTCCTATTCGATTCGCGACGGTTGTTGTCATTCCGTGATGGTGGGGACAGGAGAAACCTATCTGGCCCCTTTTGCCATTTTTTTGGGGTCTACCCCCCTCATGATTGGGTGGTTGGCCTCCCTCCCTCTATTTCTTGGTTCTCTGGCTCAAATGACAGCTGTCTATCTGTTGGACCGGATTCACAGCCGAAAACTGTTCAATGTCTGGCCTTCTCTGATCCAGGCGTTTTGTCTTGTCCTGATTTTTTTTCTCCCTTTTCTTTTCAAAGAACAGGCCCCTTTCTGGCTGTTGGTGGCGGCCATTCCCTATTTTACTTTTGGAACCATGGTTGGCCCCTCTTGGAACTCCTGGATGGGAGACCTGGTTCCTCCCGCGGAGCGGGGAACATTTTTTGGGCGCAGAAATCTTTGCAAAACGATTTTTCAGATGGTGGCGACTCTCCTCGCCGGGGGAATTTTAAGTTATTGTACAAAAAATCATTCTGAATGGCTTGGTTATGGGATTGTGTTTGGGATGGCCGCCATCGCCCGTTCCATGTCATCTTGGTATCATTTCAAAACTTACGAACCCCCTTTTATCCCCCCCACCAGCGAACAAACTTTTACTCTTCGGGAATTCTTAAACAAGGCCCCTTTCAACAATTTTGGGCGATTTACAATCTATGCGGCGCTTGTCATAGCGGCCGCCAGCATTTCGGGTCCTTTTTTTACCGTCTACTTTTTGCGCGACCTCAAACTTTCTTATCTTCAGTTTACCCTCTCCACTGCTGTGTTTGTTTTTTTTCAGGCTTTGGCCTTTTACCCCTGGGGGAGAATAGGAGACCGCTTTGGAAACCGACGGGTTCTCTATCTATCCGGATTTTTGCTTCCGACCCTTCCGGTCATCTGGATCATCTCTCCCCGTTTTGAGTTCGTTCTCCTCGTTCAGGCTCTTGCGGGAATTGTCTGGGCCGCTTTCTACGCCGCCACCGCCAATTTTATCTTTGATGCGGTAACCCCCCCCAAGCGTCCCCGCTGTTTTGCCTATTACAATGTTTTTTCAAATTTGGGGATTTTTGTTGGAGCCACTCTAGGGGGGGTGATCGTTCCTCATCTTCCGGAAAAAATCAGTTTTTTGGGATTTTCCTGGGAGCCTTTTTCCCCCCTTTATTTTCTTTTCCTGATATCGGCTGTTTTGCGACTGATTTTTGCGTTGATTCTGATTCCCACAATCCGCGAAGTGAAGGAAGTCCAACCGCACAGTTGGCGGAACATTCTGTTCCTCATTGAAGAGTTTATTCCCTGGAAAACTTCCACACCCACTGATCCCTCAAAACCCAATGAACATTCTTAAAAACTTTACATTCATCGGGAGTCATATTACTTCGTAACTTCATGTCTCGGACAAATATCAGATTGGCTTTGATCTTTTTTCTTGGATTTTCATCTCTCGTTTTGGCCGACTCACAGGTTGATCAATTGCAGTTAACCTACCGCCAGGCCAAAGATTGGCAGGCTGATTTTGTTCAGTCGACCTATGTCGATCTCTTAAAACAAACGGTCCAGAAAAAAGGGAACCTTAAGGTTAAGAAGCCTGGCAAGCTCCGCATTGAGTATCAGGAGGAGGGGGGGAGGCTCTACGTCAGCGACGGAAAAAAACTCTGGGTCTATTCCCCCGACGATGGCCAGGTGGAACTGTTTCCCAAATTGTCAAAAATTCTAGCCCGCGAGGCGTTGACCTTTTTGGAAGGATGGGGAGAAGTTGAGAAAGAATTTAACGTTAACGCTCATTCTGCTCAGGAAAAAAGGGATTCGATGATCAGGGATCAGGCTCTTTCGATTTTGAAGCTTGTTCCCAAAAAAAAGGATTCATCCATTGAGCAAATTTTTTTGGGTCTTGACGCCAAAAAAGATTTTCTGGTGAGGGAGTTGACCTTTTTGAATGCATCCGGCAACAGAACCCATTATCTTTTTTCCAATATAAAGATAAATTTGGGGTTGAAGGATGAACTTTTTGATTTTAAGATCCCCGAAGGAGTTACGGTGATCAAAAACTAAACTTTATGCCCAGCTTTGATATAGTCTCCGAAGTGAATTTGCAGGAAGTTGATAATGCCGTCAATCAATCGCAGAAAGAAATTGCGACCCGCTATGATTTTCGGGGGAGCAAAAGTTCCATCCAGTTTGACAAGGAGAAAAAAATCATTCATTTGATCGGGGATGATGATTTCAAGATCAAGGCGGTGATTGATATTGCCCAGGGGAAACTTGTTAAAAGGGGGATTTCGGTTAAAGCGCTCACCATCGGAAAAATTGAAGATGCAGCGGGGGGGTTGAGGAAATGCGATATCACCCTGATTGTGGGGGTGGAGACCGAAAAAGCGAGGGAGATCGTCAAATTTATCAAGGACTCCAAACTCAAAGTGCAGTCTCAAATTCAGGAAGAACAGGTCCGTGTTTCCGGCAAAAACAGGGATGATCTTCAGGAGGTGATTGCCTTGGTTAAGGGGAAGGATTTTGGACTCCCCCTCCAGTTTGGAAATTATCGGGATTGAGATCATGTCGAAAAAATATTTCACCCTCGAACAGGCCAACGATTTAATTCCAACGCTGGAGTTTAAACTTCCCAAACTTCTTCAGGTCAAAAAGGAATTGGCCGCCTCTATTACCTCTCTTGTGGAAAAGGGGATCAGCATCGAAGAGCTCCTGGGGATGACCGGCGTACTGGATGATGAACTGCTGGAAATGAAGGCCGCGTTGGAGCGTTTGGGGTTAATGTTGCAAGGAGAACTGGCCGATATTCAGTCGCTTGGCTGTGTGGTGAAAGATATGGACCTGGGGTTGATTGATTTTTACGGGATCATGGACGGGGCGGAAGTTTTTTTATGCTGGCAGTTGGGGGAAAAATCGATTCGTTACTGGCATGGTGTTGAGGAAGGTTTTTCCAATCGCCGATCGCTCTTTGGAGAAGAAGAAAGCAGGGACAACCTGCTTTACCATTAGAATAATGATTCAAAAATTTGAAAAATTTTACAACCGGGTTATTTATTGGGGGAACGCCCTTCAAAGCCCCTTTCTTTTGGCCATCCGCCTTTTTTGGGGGTGGCAATTTTTTGTAACCGGAAAAGGAAAATTAACGGACATTCCACGCGTTATCGATTTTTTCACCAGCATTCACATTCCTTTCCCCCTTCCAAACGCCTATCTGGCCGGTTCGGCCGAATGTTTTGGAGGATTATTGTTGATGGGGGGGCTTGGCGCCCGGCTCGCTTCCCTTCCCCTTATCTTTACGATGGTGGTGGCTTATCTGACTGCGCATCGGGAATCGGTCATCAATATTTTTTCCGATCCCGATACTTTTCTGGAGCAACATCCTTTTCTTTTTCTTCTGGCCAGCCTGATCATTCTCTTTTTCGGCCCCGGGAAATTTTCGATCGATGCCCTGATCAAGAAAATGCGGTCAGCGTGAAGCCAATTCCGCAAGGAATTCGGGAAGTTGCTCTTATTGATATCTCTTTATTCACATCATTTGTATAAACTGATATCAATTTTTAAGTAATCCCTCAGTTTTACCTTCCAAGACCGTAAACACCGTAAACACCAGTTGCCAAAACATGGCGGATATTTGATAAACCTCTGGGGACTTCATCCGCCAGAGGCGGATAGGAATG
>SBBF01000109.1 GCA_005240075.1 Nitrospira sp. | reverse complement strand
AACCGGCAAAGCCGGATTCTCCTCACCCTCTTCTCTAAAGCGGTCCGCTTCGCGTCCCGGTAGAGCAGCTTGTCCTAATCAGTCATGGTTATTATATGGGTGTTACAGGGATCGAACCTGTGACCCGCTGATTAAGAGTCAGCTGCTCTACCAACTGAGCTAAACACCCGCGTTAAACGTGGGTTAGATCACAAAATGATGAGCGCTTGTCAAGGCAAGATCAAGATGCTATGAACAGTTCGTTTTTTTTTAACCTTCAACTTAAAGGAGAATCCATCATGGCCAAAGGAAAAGAAGTACTGGTGGTTGCCAGCAAAGTCAAAGCCTACATTAAATCCAAGAAGTGTATGACATCCAGCAACACGATCGGCGCGCTCAGCGACAAGGTGTATGCCCTGATCGATGCCGCGACCGCGCGAACAAAAGCTAATCGCCGATCGACGGTGAAGCCCCAGGATTTGTAAAATGGTGCCACGCATTCGTAGGGGCGATCCCGCCCCGCGGGGGCCTTGTGATCGCCCTCCAACGAATGGGCGAATACAAGATTCGCCCCTACGTAAATCATTTCAGAAATCCCTCCTTGCTTGGTACCACAAACACAAGCGCGATCTCCCCTGGCGCCGGACCAAAGATCCCTATGCCATCTGGCTCTCGGAGATCATGCTTCAGCAGACAACTGTCAAAACCGTTATCCCCTACTTTGAACGTTTCTTAAAAAAATTTCCCACCCTGGTGGACTTGGCCAAGGGAACCGAAACGGACTACTTAAAACTGTGGCAAGGACTTGGGCTTTACAACCGAATCCGGAATCTTCACAAGGCTGCCCAAATCATTGTCGAACAATATCGTGGGAAAATCCCGTCAACCAAAAAAGAACTTATCCAGCTGCCTGGATTGGGAGATTACACAGCGGCGGCAGTCGCCAGCATTGCTTTTGGGGAAAAAGAAGCGGTGGTCGACGGGAATGTGATTCGGCTGCTCTCTCGTTTGTTTGCTTACAAAGAAGATATTCAAAAAAAGGAATCGAGAATCTTCTTTCAGGAAAAGGCAAACAAATTATTATCAGAAAACCGTAGGGGCGAATCTTGTATTCGCCCGGGCGATCACAAGGCCCCCGCGGGGCGGGATCGCCCCTACAAAATCCATCCGGGTGATTTTAATCAGGCGATGATGGAGCTGGGAGCTACAATCTGTACTTCTCAGAATCCTTTGTGCCTTTTGTGTCCTGTTCGACAATTTTGCCAGGCTTTTAAAAAAGGAACCCCTGAAAAATTTCCCGTCAAGAACAAAAAAATAACATACAAGTCCCAAAAATATGCCTGTCTGATCTATCGCCGGAAAAACCAAATCTTGCTCCGCCAACGGAAAAAAAATGAAATCATGTCCGGTCTGTGGGAATTTCCTCTCAAGGAAATCAGAAAAGAACTGGATGATGCGATTGGAAATATGAGGCCGGTCAGCCACACCATCATGAATCGTCGGATGACGATTTTTCCTGTTTTTAAAAAAACAAACTCTCTTCCCCCGTCATTGAGAAAAAATGTTCGATGGGCTTCGCTTGAAAAACTTGACCACTTTCCCCTTTCAACGATTACTCGTAAAATCATTCGTGAATGGAATCTTCCTGGGGTGTCTCCTTTGGAGGAATTTCAGGGCAAACTCCCCAAAAAACCGGAGGCACTCAGGATCTGACAAGGGGGAGTATCAACAATATTTATGGAAACATTCTTCAAGTTTTTGACCACGAGAAGGGAATAGTCCGGCTTGATCAGATTATGGTAATGGCTCAAAACCGGATTGAAGGAGGCAGCACTGAGTTTGCATTCTACCAGCATAAAGGGTTTGTGATTGGCCGTGACCAGAAAATCAATCTCCCTTTTCTGCTTATCTCTTAGATAGAAAAGTTCATAGTCACCCAAGCCGGAATCAGTCCAATAATGAACCGCCTTTAACAGATGGGAAGCCACCATGTTTTCAAAACGTGGGGCCTCATCCATGACTTCAGACCAATCCCACAGGTATATCTTGGGCATTTTGAGTAAAGACCTTTTGATATTTTGGCTGTAAGGGGGAATGGTGAAAGCATAATACAGATTTTTGAGTAGACTGATCCATCGACTAACGGTACCCACAGTCACATGCAAATCATGCGATAAATTTTGCATATTGAGCATTCCAGCCACATGTTGGGGCAGGAAGCGTACGAGTGTTTCCATGCCGGCCATGTCTTCAATGTGCGATAAATCCCTGACATCCTCACGCAATAATAATTCACGGCGGGTACGAACCCACTTTTGATGCATGGTTGATGTTTGCGATATAAAGGGAGCTGGAAACCCCCCAAATTGGAATAAATCTTCCAGTGTGTTTTGAGATAAGGAACTGTCGTTGCGAAACAATCCCTGAAGTTTTTTTCCTTCCAGCTCACCCAATGAAAGAGGATGATGCCTGTAATGAAAATAACGCCCCAAAAGGCTGTCGCCACCACGGCTCATCACATTGAGACGGGCGCTACCGGTAACAATAATTTTGAAGTGAGGAGCATTTTTGTCATAAAAACCTTTTAACCAGTTACGCCAACGGGGATTTTTGTGAATTTCATCCAGAATAAGAACCTTGTTTTTTCTTCCATCCCTTTTTAGGATCTCTCCCAGAAAATGGGACGCGGACCCCCGCAGTGCGAGACGATCGTCATCATCATCCCAATTCCAATAGGAGTTTTGTTGGGGGCTAACTGTCTTGGCGGTGGTGGTTTTGCCAGCCTGCCGGGGGCCCGATAACAGAGCCATGTTGGAACCCTCTTTAAAATGCGATTTGAGCAAATCCTCATAGAGGCGATGAAACATGTGACTATTTTATTATATACAATAAAATAGTCAACTAATATAACTATTTTACTCCATACAATAAAAAAGTCATTTCCCCCCATCTTTGAGGTATGAGAAGCTAGGCATGATGGTCCTCGAAGGCGTCACGGTTTGCTCTCCATCGCGACTCGGCCGGTCCCCTTGCAGGTGGGGCATTTTTCGGTGAGGCCGAAGGTTTTGAAAATCGTGCGGGTATACTCCTCATGTTCATAGTCATGCTCTGGATACTTCATGTGCGCCAGCTCATGGGCTAAGGTATCAAGAATCTCGTTTCGGGAGATAGCCACAATTTTTTTAATAACCGTCCGCCCCCTTTTGTTGGTGTAGGTTTGCTGGGTGTGAGTGGCCACAACAATAATCCTTGTTTCGAAGTAAACGTTGCCGAAAACTCGCATGATTCTTTTGCGTGTCGGCTTAAAAGAACGGATTTGGGTCGGCATCATCAGGGTCGGCATTTTGGCCTTGGCTTTTTTAAGGTAGGATAAAACCCATTGCAGACGGGGGGAAATTTTGACGTTGATCTTCATTTCCCGCCGTTGTTTTTTGACTTTTTTCTTCTTGCGCTTTCGTTGGCCCATTCCATCTATTGTAGGAGACCCCCCCTTTAAAATCAATCGATACAAAAATAACGATTCAGTGATGGGTGGCCCGACTGGGGGCCCCCCAATGAGTGAGAGTGCCAATGAGCGAAGAATCGGGCTTGGCCCGTTCTGAGAGCTGAGGCCTCCTTCATGGCGGAGCCGGAAGGTATAAGAAAGGTAAGGAGGGACAGGACCCGTCACTGAATCGTTATATACAAGGGATAACAATAGACAACTAAACGCAAAATAGTTAACAATCTTTGCAAGTCTCACACCATGTCCACTCATAAAAAAATACCGATCGAACAAAAAAAATTCAAAAGTTTTGATGAGACAATCATTGGTTATCAGATCATCGGTCAGGGGAAAAAACCGATTGTCCTTTGCAACGGCTTGGGGGGATTTGCCTCGGCCTGGACCCCTTTGCTTGAGTACTTTGCAGACCGTTACCGCTTTGTCACCTGGGATTATCGCGGCCTAGCTCATTCGGATCCCCCGGCGGACCCTTCGAAGATGAGAATGGAAGACCATGTAAACGATCTGGAAGTCCTCCTCAAAAAAGAGGGGATCGAAAAAACTCTTTTTGGGGGATGGTCGATGGGGGTTCAGGTGGCGCTGGAATACTACCGCAAAAACCCCGCTTCGTTTGAGGCGTTGTTTCTTCTGAATGGCACGTCCGGTTATCCCTTCGATACCGCGCTTAATAATCCTTTGTCTAAATATGTGCTTCCCACCATCAATGATCTGGGCCAAAAAATTATGCCGGCGGTCCAACCGAGCTTGAGGCCGCTGGCTAAAAAATTGATCGACTGGGAGGGATTTGCAACATTGGCCTCCAAATTGGGACTGATCCACGAGAACATCCAGAAACAGGAAATCTTCCAGCAGGTTGCCCAAGAGATGATTGAAACCGATCTGTCCATGTACCACCAGATCATGAGCCACCTAAGCCGTCACGATGCCACCGACATGCTGACCACCATTCGGGTGCCGGTGCTCATTATTGCGGGTAATCAGGATAGGATTACCCCGGTCAAGGTGGCTGAAAAAATGGCCTCCCTCTGCCCGCAGGCCGAACTGATGATCGTACCGGGCGGAACCCATTATTCCATCCTCGAATTTCCCGAAATTATCAATTTAAGAATCGAGCAGTTTTTGAGCGAGCATTATCCTGTTTAAGCGGTCTGACCATCAAAGCTTCTTCAACATCTCAATCGCTTTATCTTTCTGATATTTTTCCAGAGGAGGGCGGTCTTTTTCATCCACTTTGGCGTACTCTTTTTTAAGCCGCTCCATGTCAAACGGAATATCGGGCTTCACCCCTTCCCCATCGATGGAACGCCCTTTCGGCGTATAGTAGCGGGCAATGGTAATCTTCAAGGCAGCGTTGTCCCCCATATCGAGAACGGTTTGAACCGATCCTTTTCCAAAACTACGCGACCCCAAAATTTTGGCCCGTCCCACATCCTGAAGAGCTCCTGCCACAATTTCGGAAGCGGAAGCCGAACCATGGTTGATCAAAACAAGAAGGGGGGTTTTTTCATAGGGGCTCCCCTTGGACGCTTCCTTGGCCTCCCCTTTTTGATCACGCCCCCGCGTTGAAACAATCACCCCTTTTTCCATAAAAACATCGCAAACGTCAGCCGCTTCCGATAACAATCCGCCGGGGTCGTCGCGTAGATCGAGAAGAATCCCTTTCAGGGGAGAACCGTTTTGCCCGACCAAATCTTTAAGCGCCCCTTTGAGTTTATCGGCGGTTTTTTCCTGAAAACTGGTAATCCGAAGATAACCATACCCCCCCTCAATCAGCTCCGACTTGATACTAGGAACCTCTATGAGCTCTCGAACAATCACAATGTCCTTGGACTGAGAAAAACCCTCCCGAAAAATAGTCAGCGTCACCTTTTTCCCTTTGGGCCCCCTCATCGCGTGAACCGCATCCACCAGCGTCATCTCCCGCGTTAATCGGTCATCAATTTTTAATATTTTGTCTCCCGACCGAATTCCCGCGCGGTGGGCGGGAGAATCTTCAAGAGGAGCCATCACCGTCAAGACGTTATCCTTGATTGTGACTTCAATTCCCACCCCTCCAAACTTGCCGGTCGTATCCGACTTGAAATCCTTGTACATCTGCGGCGGGAGAAAAATGGTGTAAGGATCCAAAGTCGACAACATCCCCCGAATAGCCCCTTCGATCAGCTTGTGTTCATCAACCGAGACGACATACTGCTTATCCACCACCTCGATTACCCGGGTAAAAATATCAAGTTCTTTGTAAATCTTGTCGCTTAAAGCTCTGGCAAACGGCGTCAGGACTCCAGCCACAAACCCAATTCCCAGACAGACCAAAATTAAAATAACCAGGCGGTAACGTTTTTTGTTTTTCATAATAAAAGCCCTTTTTTGATTGAATCAACAATCCCGTCACTACTTAAATGATAATGATATAAAAGCTCCTGATAACTTCCTGATTGGCCAAATTCATCGTTAAGCCCCAGCCGGTGAAGTTTGGCTGGATAGCGTTCGCATAACAGTTCTGCTATCGCTGAACCAAAGCCGGCCATGATATTGTGTTCCTCAACAGAAAAAAGGCATTCATGTTTTTTGGCCATCTCCACCACCAGATCTCCGTCCAGAGGCTTGACGGAACAGAGATTGACCACCGTTGAATTGATTCCCAGGGAAGTTAATTTTTCTGCGGCGGCCAAAACCAAGTGGGTCATAAAACCGGCAGTAAAAATACAAATAGTCTTTCCTTCGCGAATGACATTCCCTTTTCCGATCTTGAACTGATAACCCGAATCGAACAGGATGGGAGACTTGGCACGACACAAACGGACATAACAGGGGCCAGGCTCTTCCACAATTGCTTCCAGCACTTTTTCCGTTTCAATCCCGTCGGAAGGGACAAAAACTTTCATGCCCGGTATCACCCGCATCAGGGCGATATCTTCAATCATCTGATGACTGGCGCCGTCCTCCCCTACGGTAAGCCCTGCATGAGAGGCACAAACCTTCACGTTAAAATGAGGGTAGGCCACTGACTGTCTGAATGGCTCCCAGGCCCGGCCAGCCGCAAAGATGGCAAAGGTCGAGGCAAAGACCATTTTGCCGCACGAGGCCAATCCCGCCGCGGTTCCCATCATATCCTGCTCGGAAACTCCCATGTTAAAAAAACGGTGGGGAAATTTTTTGGCAAAAACCTCCGTTTTGGTGGAGCAAGACAAATCAGCATCCAACACCACAATGTTGGAATACTTTTCTCCCAGATCCGCCAGTTTTTTTCCGTAGGCTTCTCGGGTTGCTATTTCAAGCATTCTTCCCCCCCAATTCCCCCATCGCCACATCCATCTCCTGGTCGGTCGGCGCGATTCCATGGTACTTCGGCTTGTTTTCAAAAATCCCCACCCCTTTTCCCATAATGGTCCGGCCAATAATAACCGAAGGCTTCCCCTTGATTTTCTCCACCTCATCCAGAGCCTCTACAATTTCTTTCATGTTGTGCCCATCCACATTAAAAACATGCCAGCCAAACGATTCAAATTTCTTGTCCAGTGGAGCCACTTCCTTTACATCCTTGACAAACCCATCGATCTGGATCCCATTGTAATCAAGCAGGGCGACCCGGTTATCCAGTTGGTAGTGGGCGGCACTCATTGCCCCTTCCCACATCATCCCCTCCTGCGCGCCGCCGTCCGATTCAAGCGAATAAACACGGTATTGTTTTTGATCGATCCGAGCAGCCAGAGCCATGCCATTGGCCACACTCATCCCCTGCCCCAAAGAACCGGTTGACATTTCAATTCCCCATTCCAATTTTCTTTTGGGATGCCCTTGCAAGAAGCTTCCCAGACGGCGCAAACGCCACATCTCCTCTTCCGGAATATACCCCGCTTTGATGAGACAGGCATAGAGAGCGGGAGCGGTGTGGCCGGCCGAAAGAACGAAACGATCGCGATCGGCCCATAAAGGATTTTTGGAATCATGACGCAGTTTGTAAAAATAGAGGGCGGTCAGCATGTCAATGCAAGATAAGGGCCCCCCCGTATGGCCGCATTTGGCATGGTGAACCATTTTGAGGATCAGAATCCTCAAGTCGCGGGCAATGTCTTCAAGCTGGGCTATTGACGGTTTGGACATGGCTTGCAGGCTCTATGCTATATCAACTTGTTCCACTTGACTCAAGTCATCTTCCAGGAAAAGGCGTCCGACCTTTTTCATTCTTTCAGGAGAGTCGGTCGAAAAAAATTTTCGGCTTCCCGGCAGGTCCGTTTGACGAGCCAGATTGTATTGAGCAAAAATCTCCCCCAGTTTGCAGGCAGTGGCCTTCGCAGAATCAACCAAACTGACCTCACTTCCCAACACATTGCCGATCACTCCTTTAAACAGAGGATAATGAGTGCACCCCAAAATCAGAGTGTCGATTCCTTTCAACGGTTGTAAATATTCTTTGATAATCTGACCAACAACCTCCCCTTCAAACTTCCCCTCTTCTGCCAAGGGGACAAGCAGGGGACAGGCTTGAGTCACGATTTCAATCTGCTGATCTTTCGACCTTAACGCTTTTTCGTAAGCAGCCGATCGAATGGTGCCTTCGGTGCCGATCACCCCTACTTTTTTCGAACGGGTTTTCGTAAGAGCGACCTCCGCCCCCGGTTCGATTACGCCAATGACGGGCACACGAAAATAATTTTTGACCGCCTCCAGACCGTAAGCTGAGGCGGTATTGCAGGCAATGATGACCGCTTTGACATGTTGATCCAGAAGAAAAAGGGTGTTTTGAAGGGTGTATTTGATGACCGTCTCGCGCGACTTGGTTCCAAAGGGAACCCGGGCAGTATCCCCCAAATAAACGATATTTTCATGCGGAAACGATCGGGCCACTTCCTTAAAGACGGTCAAGCCGCCGATGCCTGAATCAAAAATTCCGATGCTTGCGTCTTTATTCACAAAGGGTGATGAGGGGAGAATTTAAGGCCTGACAGCTCTTGCGCCCTTTTTACTGGTTTGAATTTTTTTTAAACTTTTGATCGTAATCGCCCTTTTTCCCACACGGTCGACGGTTTTCTCCAGATGTTCGAGCTTTCGTTGCAGTTGGGTCAATTCATGACGCTGGGGAACATCCATCAAATGAAAAACAGTTTGCACATTGCGCCTTACAGCGCGCGTTACTTCTTCTTTGGTCTGAATCACTTTTGCGAGGGCTCTGGCAAAAAATTCGTTGTTGACTATTTCGCTCATCATTTTCGAATTCAACAGATCAGAAAGTATTTCTGCCTTGATGTTTTTCCCTTTGTAATAGGCCTCGTTAAATAGATTTTGTAAAGACATAATATATAGCTTCCGGTCCGCCTTTGGCGGCCCATGAAGCAAGCCTCCAATCTCAGAATGGGCCAAGCCCGATTCTTCGTCATCTGGCGCCCAAATTTACTAGACAGCTAATCCTTTGAATTAAAAGTGTCAATTGTAAAAACCCTCTACACCGCCAAAGTGCGGCGAAAGGGGGGGGGGAGTTTTGTTTCTCCTTCCTCTTCAACAGGAAGATAGCCCATTACCCGGTTCCTTCCTCCCCTCTTAGCCTCATATAAGGCGCTATCAGCTGTGTTCAACAACTCCTCTTCAGTCGAAACCAGCTGGGGGAACGTGGAAACCCCGATACTCACAGTCAGTGGAAAATCGGCCCCTCCCGCTTGTAGCGCTCTCTGCGTTAAAGTGGCTACCAGATTTTTGATTTTTTCCGCCACTTTCATGGCATCTCCAAAAGCGGTGTCGGCCAATAAAATCACAAATTCCTCCCCTCCAAAACGGGCAATTGTATCGACCTCTCTGACATTTTCAGATAAAATACGGGCTAGGTTTTTAAGTGCCAAATCCCCCTTCACATGGCCATGCGTATCGTTGTATTTTTTGAAATGATCGACATCGATCATCAAAAGGGAAAGGGAGCGGGAAAACCGTTCTGCCCTCTTCCATTCCATCCGCAACATCTGCTGAAAGTGTCGACGATTGGAAATTCCGGTCAGTTCATCCGTCACTGAGAGTTCCTTGATCTTCATGTACAGACGGGTTCTTTCATAGGCGACCGCAATCTGGTTGGCGACCGATTCTAGCGATCGAAGATCGGTCAGGTTAAAGGCCCCCACGCGGGAATGGCTCACATTCAGGACTCCCGCAACCATCCCGGAAACCATCAACGGAATACTCGCAAAGGCACCTTCTCCCTTCTTTTCCCCTTTATAATGGAGATAGCGGGGCTCGGCCGACAGATCTTCCACATAAAGAGTCCTCCCCTCCAGAGCACACAGGCCACAAATCCCTTCACCCGGCAGAAATTTCATTCCCTGGATTCGTTGACTATCTTCAAAACCGGCCGCCGCTTTCACTTCCAGCCATTCACGCGTGTCGTTGTAAAAAAGGAGGCTGAATTCCCTGATATTCAAGTTTTCGGTCAAGACAGTCTTGACCGTATGAAAAAATTCCCCCAATTCCAGCGTGCGGCTGAGCAACTGCGACGTGGAATAAAGGAGAGAGAGGTCCTTGAGAGAGGTCTCCAACGTTTCGTGCGCTTTTTGCAGAGCCTGGGCCCTTTCCTCCAGCTGGGCCTTGTATTTCAGGTTCTCCTGCGCCATCACCAGTTCCCGTTCTGTTTCTATTTTTCTCGCTTCCAAATCGGTGATGCGGGCCAACATGGTATTAAAACAGTTCGATAAGTCCCCCAATTCATCGTTGGTATTTCCTTGAGCCCGGATTAAAAAATTCCCCTCTTCGGCCCTTTTCATCACTTCAGTTAATTTCTGCAGAGGACGCCCGACAAAAAGATTGGTGGCCAGAATGACCAGAAGAGATTCCACAAAAACAAACAGACAAAAGAAGGAGATAAGAAGTTGAATCAGATTAAATTTGGATAAAAAATGGATATCAACAAGTAGAAAAACGGCTAAGAAAATAACCGTCACAAAAGAAAGAGCAAGGGAAGTGGCCAACGCAATCTTGGCCCCCACACTCCGTTGAATCAATGTCCACTTCATTTGAATACCTTCCGGTCTCCGCCTCTGGCGGAGCCCATGAAGGGGGCCTCCTATCTCAGAACCGGCAAAGCCGGATTCTTCCCCCCTTGGCGTTCAAGGAACTGTAGGACGGCTGTAAAAAGAATGTCAATTTTTTCAAAATGATATTTTGACCCCCCTCACGTCATTTATTTGACTTATTCTTTTTTAAATACTTT
>SBBF01000067.1 GCA_005240075.1 Nitrospira sp. | reverse complement strand
TGCCTGTTCCGTGGGTTGACACCCACGGCTACATTCCTTGAACCCCCTTCGGGGGTTAATTCTCTTGGCAAGGTGAAACTGAGGCATTACCAGATTTTCTTTGACCGTCCTGTAGGAGCATGTTTTAGTAAACGAGGATGCTCGTCGAACTCTCCATTAAAAATTTTGCCCTGATTGAAGAATTAAGGCTTCAATTCAAGCAGGGATTCACCGTGATTTCGGGAGAGACAGGGACCGGGAAATCGATATTAGTGGAGGCTCTGGGCCTTCTGTTGGGGGAGAGGGCCGATCTTGATTTGATCCGTGCGGGCAGCGGCGAGGCGATGATCGAAGCTATTTTTGACATCTCTCATAACAATAAAATCCAAACACGATTGGTTGACGAGGGGCTTGAGGAAGGGAACGAACTTATTTTAAGAAGAATCCTGTCGGCTGAGGGGCGTTCCCGGATTTACGCGAATGGTCGAACCATTACTTTGGTCCAGTTGGAGGAGCTGACCCGTCCCCTGGTTGATCTTTCCGGGCAACATGAAAGTCAGCTTCTCTTGAAGACGAACCATCATGCGAGTTTGCTGGATCAGGATCCCTCCATTCAAAAACTGCTCTGTCCATACAAGACAACATTTGATGATTTTAAGAAAATGGATCATGAAATCGCCGAACTCAAACAGAAGAGCCAGAAAAAAGAGGAAGAAATTGATTTTTTGCGTTTTCAGTTGAAGGAAATTGAGGCGGGGAGATTCGATAACGATGAGGAGGAGGAACAATTGCTGGAAGAAAAAGCGCGAGCCAAAAACGCCGGTTTTTTTTATGAGTTGACCTCTCAAGCCGAAACCTGTTTGACCGAGCGGGAGACATCGGTAGTTTGTCAATTGGGGGGATTGCTCCAGAAATTAAAAAAAGGATACGATCTGGATCCTTCTTTGAAGGAGGGATTTGAGCTGGTGGACCAAGCCCGCCGGCACGCGGAAGAAGCCTCTTTTTTTCTCTCGAAGTACAAAAACAGAATCGACGTGGAACCGGGGCGGTTGGAAGAAATCGAGGCCCGGCTCTATCTGATTCACAAATTAAAGAAAAAATTTGGGGGCTCGATTGGAGAGATCAAAAAAAAGAGGGATGAGATGGCCCAAAGACTCGATCAATTAGAAAATGTTGATGATCGATTGAGCGATCTGCAAAAAGAGTGGGAAGCGCTTTCCCGGAAACTTCTCGATCAGGCCCTGGCCGTTTCGTTGGAGAGGAACAAAAAAGCCCGTATTCTGGAAAAGGGGGTCGCCCGGGAGTTGGCCGATCTGGCTATGGACAAAGCGGGCTTTCGCGTCGTGGTGGAAAGAGCCAAAAATCGAGATACGCGGCAGTGCACGCCGACAGGTTTTGACCAGGTTTTTTTTGAAATAGCCCCAAATACGGGGGAAGGATTTCGTTCTCTGGCGAAAATTGCCTCGGGGGGCGAACTGTCACGGATTTTACTCGCCATCAAGCAGGTGTTAAGGTCGGATGAAGATTCGATCACTTATTTTTTTGATGAAGTCGATGCGGGGATTGGAGGAGCAACAGCCGATGTGGTTGGAAAAAAATTAAAGCAACTGGCGCATGCCGGTCAGGTCATTTGCGTGACCCACCTCCCCCAGGTGGCCTCTCACGCGGATCATCATTATGTGATTGAAAAAGGGGAAACGAACAAACGGACCCGGACGACAGCCAGGCAGGTTGAGGGGAACGATCGGGAAAATGAACTGGCCCGCATGTTGGGAGGAGCGGTCGTTTCCGCGAAAGCCAGAGAACATGCTCGTGAGATGCTTAAAATATCACAAAAATGAAAACAGAACTCCAAAAAATCAAAGAGGTCCTGGCGAAACAAAAAATCAGGCATTATGAAATTTTTGTGAAACAGAGTCAGGGCACAACAATTGAGGTCAAAGATTTGAAATTAAACGCGCTTGAAAATCAAAATACGATCGGCTTCGGTTTGAGAATCGTTGAAAATCAGCGGGTCGGTTTTGGTTATGGAACCGATTTTTCGGATACCGCTCTTGATTCAATCGTCCACAATACCCGGAGCACCGCGTTGGTGATGGAGGTGAATCCATTTTTCCAGATGGTTCAAAAAATGGATTCTCTTCCCGGCCTCAAAAATCGGGATCAAGCCTTTGAGTCGATCACTGCTTTACAACGTTTGCAAACGGCACTTGCACTGGAGGAGGAGGCCCGCCGCTTTGACCCCCGCATTCAAAGGGTCCGCTATGCCACTTACTCTGACTCAAAAGAAGAAACGCTTTTGGTCAATTCAGCGGGGTTGGAAGCTAGTTTTGAATCGACCGGTTTCTCAATCAGCTTGATGGCGGTGGCGGAAGAGGGGGAAGAATCGGAAACTTCCTTTGAGTCGTTTTATTCCCCTTTTTTTTCAGACTTGAATTCCCAGGCCTTGGCTCAACTTTCCGCCTCCCAGGCGGTGGCCCTTTTGGGGGGAAAAAGAATTCCCAATTATCGCGGCCCGGTGATTATGAACCAACAGGTGGGGGGCGAAATGCTAGAAGTGTTGAGCCCCAGCATGACAGCAGAAAACGTCCATAAAAAAAATTCGTTTTTGATCGGAAAAATGGGTAAAAAAATTTACGCCGATTCGGTTACTCTGATCGATAATGGTCTTTATCCCAAGGGGGAAGCGACCCAGCCGATCGATGATGAGGGGACCCCCTGTCAGGAAACTCTCTTGATCGAAAGGGGGGTGGTCAAAGCACTTCTCTACGATCGAACCTGGGGGAAAAAAGAGGGAACCCCATCGACCGGCAACGCGTTTCGTGAAAAAGCGACATCGGTTCCTCAATTGACTTCCAGCAATTTTTATCTTCATCCAGGATCTGACTCGCAAGAAGCGTTGATGAAAAAAATGGGGAATGGACTGCTGATTACGGAGGTCATTGGTATGCACACGGCCGATCCGATCTCCGGCGATTTCAGCGTCGGCGTTCAGGGTTTTGAGGTTAAACAGGGGAAGAAGGGGCCTCCTTTCCGTTCCGTGGCGTTGACCGATAACCTTCATCACATTTTTTCAAAAATCATTGCGGTGGCCGATGACCTGAAATTTTTTGGATCAACCGGTTCCCCCTCTTTTCTGGTCGAAGAGGCCTCTGTCAGCGGTGCATAAAATTCATGCCGTCTATTTTATTGACCCCTCTTTTTTTATTCTTTATATAATGTTATGAATAAGCAAATCGACTGGCTAGGCCAGCGATTTGCGCGGGAAAGAAATTATGAAAATCATGCCTTGCGGGTTGACGGACGTTGGCCGAAAAAGAAAACAAAACGAAGATTCTCTGCTGATCAACGAGGATTTGAATCTCTACATCATTGCGGACGGGATGGGGGGACATTCGGGGGGAGAGTTTGCCAGCAGAATGGCGGTTCAGACTATTGAAGAGACGATCAGGAGCCTTACCTCCGATCCGGAAGCAACGGTTATTTCAGGAGTCAACACCGAGGAAGCGCAGATGGGGGACAGAATCAATTACGCCATCCAGATGGCTTCCAAAAAAATCTACGACAGGGCATTGTACGATTCATCGCTGAAAGGAATGGGGACCACGACCGTGGCAGCGCTTTTTGAGAATGGCAAGGCCTATATTGCCAATGTGGGGGATTCGCGCGCTTACATGTTTCGTGAAAAAGAGATGATTCAAATTACCAGCGATCATTCCCTGGTGAATGAACAGGTCAAGGCGGGGCTCATTTCCCAAAAAGATGCCAAAGGGCACAAACTCAGAAATGTGATTACCCGCTCTGTCGGGTATCAGGAGGAAGTTGAAATTGATGTGAGAACCTTTGATGTCCAGTTGGGGGATAAATTTTTGCTCTGCACCGACGGCCTGTCGAACATGGTGGATGACGCGGAGATCAAAAAAACGGTGATTTCTTATCCCTTGAAGGAGGCCTGCCGTAAATTGATTGATTTGGCCAACGAGAAGGGGGGGGAGGATAACATCACCGTTTTGATGATGGTGGTGACCGATCCAACAGGCTGATTTTTAAAGCCGAGTAAATTCAATAGGATACGATTTATTTTTCTTGCATTTTTTTAGCAACCTTTATACAGTTTCTGCCGATAATACATTAAGAGGGTAATGGTTCTTTATAATTGGGATATGAGCGAGGATCTGGCTTTGCCAGCCCCACTGGGGCCAGTCCGAGCGAATCCACGGGGGGTATGGGGGCGCCGGAGGTAAAGCCCCCATTTATTAGAGGGTGAGAGATGCTAACAGGCGGTTTTCATATTATTGTCATACCCCAGCGGGATCCGGCTCGAACCAGGCGTTTTCGGATTTCTTCGTTTACAATTCGGTTGATGGTATTGGGGGGAATGTTGTCGATTCCGCTCATTGCCGGTTCGTTTCTTCTTTCAGTTTATTTTCAGAATGAACTGGTCGGCTCCAAGAGACAGTTGAATGAAAACCGGCAGGTGTTGGAAGAAAAAGAAATCATTGCCTCCAAGCTGTCCGGGTTGGAACGATCACTGGCCAAACTGGAAGACTCTCTCGGCTCTCTGGAACAGACGATGGACATGGAACTGGGAGAAATGGAAGCGGGGCTTGGTCCCATCCCTGAAGGAATCATCCTTCCCGACGAACATCATTCTCATATCCCTGACCGTAAAACCGTCAGCACGCTGTTGGAGCAGGGAGATCACTTGTCTCTGGGGATGATCCATACCGGCATTCGCGATTTTTCTGACCGGATTGCGGGACTGAACAAAAACATTGAAGAGATTTATGAATTAAATGCCGACAAAATTCGTTTTATGCAATCGAACCCGAACCTGATGCCGGTGGCGGGATGGATCACCTCCGATTTTGGAATGAGAAAAGCCCCCTATTCAGGTGCTTACAGGATGCATTATGGGCTGGATATCGCCTCCCCGGTGGGAACTCCCGTCAAAGCGCCGGCCGATGGAAAAGTTTTGTATGCCGACTTTCGCGGTGGTTATGGACGGCTCATTGTTCTGGATCATGGTTATGGACTGACCACCGTCTACGGGCACAATTCCCAAATTTTTGTCAAAGAGGGGGATGAAATCAAAAGAGGCACCACCATTGCCGCTGTCGGCAGCAGCGGCTCCTCCACCGGTCCCCATCTTCACTACGAAGTTCATGTCGATGGCATTCCCGCCGATCCCTTTCATTTCGTGGTTCAATAAAGTATTTCTCATTTACATTTAATTTTTAACATTCTAATTTCGCTTCTGTGAAGTCTTAAGCGAACAATCTGGCTTGGCCAGTTGTGAGCGGGGGGTTTGGGGCCATCTGAGGCCCGAAATAAAATAATGCGAGTAGCATCAACCGGGCCGAAGGGGCCCCAAGTCTTATGTCACTCATTGTCCAAAAATATGGCGGAACATCCGTTCAGGACATTGATCGAATCAGGAATGTCGCACGCCGCGTCATTCAAACCAGAAAAGAAGGACATGATGTTGTTGTGGTGGTGTCGGCGATGGCGGGGGAGACCAACCGGCTGATTGAGTTGGCCAGATCGGTTTCTCCAAACCCGGACGAGCGGGAATACGATCAGATCATTTCAACCGGCGAGCAGGTGACGATTGGGCTCTTGGCTCTCGCTCTTCAGTCAGCGGGACAACCGGCCCGCTCCTTTCTGGGACATCAGGTCAAGATTCTCACCGATTCTGTTTATTCGAAGGCGCGGATTAAAAACATCGATGCCCAGGTCATCTTCGATACCTTAAAAAAAGGAATGGTCGTTGTGGTGGCCGGCTTTCAGGGAATGGACGAGGAGGGGAATATTACCACATTGGGACGGGGGGGATCGGATACAACCGGAGTGGCGTTGGCCGCCGCGCTGAAAGCCGATTTGTGCGAAATCTACACCGACGTGGATGGCATTTACACCACCGATCCCCGCATTTGTCCGGAAGCCTTGAAGCTCAAAAAAATATCGTATGAAGAAATGCTGGAGTTGGCGTCGTTGGGAGCGAAGGTGTTGCAGATTCGGTCGGTGGAATTTGCCGCCAAGTATGGAGTCAACCTGGTGGTTCGTTCCTCGTTAAATGACAACGAGGGGACCCGGGTAACCAAGGAGGATAAAGATATGGAAGAAGTGGTTGTTTCCGGCATCACGTTGAACAAGGACGAAGCCAAAATTTCGCTCCGGCGGTTGGTGGACAAACCAGGAATCGCCATGAAGATTTTCCGGCCGATTGCCGAGGCGGCGATTAACGTTGATATGATCGTCCAGAATATCAGCGAGGACGGCCATACCGACATGACCTTTACCGTTCCCCGAACCGATCTGGTCAGAGCCCAGGGCATTATCAAAAAAGTGGCGGAGGATATTGGCTGCAAGAAAGTGGATGCGGATGAAGACATTGCCAAGGTTTCGGTTGTGGGACTGGGAATGCGTTCGCATGCGGGGGTGGCGTCCAAAATTTTTCAGACGTTGGCGGAGAACAATGTAAATATAGAAATGATTTCGACTTCTGAAATCAAAGTGTCGGTTGTGGTCAAGAAAAAGGATGGAGAAAAAGCGGTCAAGGTTTTGCATGAGGCGTTTGAGTTGGGGGGAAAAGGATGACTCGTTACATCCAGATTTACGACACCACCCTTCGTGATGGTACCCAATCGGAAGATGTGGCTTTTAGCGTCGAAGACAAACTTCTGGTTGCCGAAAAACTCGATGGACTGGGGATCCATTATATTGAAGGGGGATGGCCCGGTTCGAATCCTAAAGATTCCGAGTTTTTTGAACGGGCCCGAAAAGAACTCAAACTTAGAAAATCCCGTTTAACCGCTTTTGGCTCCACCCGCCGGGCTGATTTGAATCTTGAGTCTGATCCCATTCTGAAGGGTTTGTTGTCTGCAGGAACAAAAACGGTCTGTATTTTTGGAAAAAGTTGGGATCTTCATGTCAAGATTGCTTTGGGCATCCCCCTCCGGGAAAATCTTCAGCTCATCCAGGAATCGGTCAATTATTTAAAGAAAAACAAGAAAGAGGTTTTTTTTGATGCCGAGCATTTTTTCGACGGTTTCAAGGCGGACAAAAAATATGCCCTGGAAGTCTTGTCTTCCGCCTTGAAGGGAGGAGCCGACCTTCTGGTTCTTTGCGATACGAATGGGGGGACTCTCCCTTCTGAAATCTCGGGAATCTTGAAACAGGTTCAACAAAAAATCAGGGGAAAATTTGGAATTCATTGCCACAATGACAGCGGAGTGGGGGTTGCCAATTCGCTGGCCGCTGTTCGTGAGGGGGCGATTCAGGTTCAAGGAACCATCAACGGCATCGGGGAGAGATGCGGGAACGCCAATCTTTGTTCGGTGATTCCCAATCTGGAATTGAAGATGGGATTGAAGTCAATCGGGAGAGCCCGATTATCCCGCCTTAAGTCTGTATCCCAGTTTGTGGATGAAATGGCGAACCGAGCTCCTGATGGGCATCAAGCTTACGTGGGGGATTCCGCTTTTGCCCATAAAGGAGGAGTTCATGTTCATGCGATGCTGAAGGACGCGCGTACCTATGAACATATTGACCCCTTGAAAGTCGGCAACGAGCGAAAGATTGTTCTCTCTGAATTGTCAGGGCTCTCGACTCTTCTCCATAAATCAAAAGAATTTGGAATCGATCTGAAAAAAGAGGACCCCCGAACAAAATCTCTGCTGGCGAAACTGAAGGAGATGGAAAATGAGGGATTCCAGTTTGAAGGAGCGGAGGCCTCATTTGAAATTCTGATTCGAAAGGAGATCGGGCTTTACGCGCCGCACTTTGCACTTCACTCTTTCAAAGTGACTGACGAAATTTCCGGCCAACAAAATATTCAACCTGTTTCCCGCGCTGAAATCAGTCTGGCTGTCGATGGGCGCGAAGAAACCGCCGCGGCAACCGGCGTGGGGCCGGTTCATGCCCTTGATCGGGCTCTTCGTCAGGCATTGGAGCGGTTTTATCCGGCGTTGAAGGAGGTCCGTTTACTGGACTACAAAGTCCGTGTTTTAACCACTGCCAAAGGAACAGCCGCGACTGTTCGCGTTTTATTGGAATGCGGCGATCATGAAAAACATTGGGGAACGGTGGGGGTTTCTGAAAATATTATTCAAGCAAGTTACAAGGCATTGGTAGATAGCATTGATTACAAACTGATGAAAGATTCTTCATTTTTGTAATTTTTTGCTATTTTGTTGACTCTCTCCAAAAATTCTCTACAATATCACCAAGTTTAGATCTCTATTCATGGTTCATCCATCCATCAACAAAGGAGCCAAATCATGCAGATTCAAAAACGCCGGGCGGGGCTTGTAGGGCTTGTTTGTCTGGGACTATTTTTATTTATTGTCAAGGCACACGCCGCTTATGTATCCCGTTTTGAAGTGATCACCTTCGATCCGGCGATGGACAACACCGATTATTTTACAGTCTCCGGTTCGCAAAACTTGAAAGCTTGGCAAGGGCATCTCGGTTTTTATTTTGATTACTCCAACCGCCCCCTTCAGTTTGTTGCTACAGGAGCGGCGGTGGGGAGGCAATCGGTCATCGACAACCTGTTTGTCTTTGATGCGTATGGGGCCCTTGGTTTTACCGACTGGTTTGAAATGGGATTAACCGTCCCGGTTGTTGTCTACAATCAATTTTTTACCGATGATGCCGATGCTGATCCCGATCATGGAGGAGGGGTAGGGGACTTAAAGTTCATGATGAAGTTCAGGGCGCTTGATATTGATAAGCATCGGGTCGGTTTGTCTTTCATGCCTTTTATGACTCTTCCCACCGGTGATGTCGTTCGTTACATGGGAAATGGCCATATGACCGGGGGGGCCATAATTATCCTGGATGGACAGTTTCACGAACGTTTTTCGATGTCCTTAAACGTCGGTGCGGCGTTGCGGGACGATGTGACCCGCAATGCGGTCCGGATTGACGATCAGTTTTTGTATGGATTGGCGGGGAACCTCAAATTTGGAAAGGGATGGGAAGGGATCGCAGAGGTTTATGGAAGCACCGTCATGAGGGACTTTTTCTCGGTTTCTAACTCGACCCCCCTGGAAGCGGGAGGGGGAATTCGGTATGTTTTTGGCGATTCCGGTTTTGGGCTTGATGTAGGAGCTACAGTGGGAATTATCGATGGAGTGGGCTCTCCCCGCGTCCGCGGTTTTGCGGGGTTGAGATGGACTTCGCCGATTACGGAAGATTGCCCGGAATGTCCTCCGCCCGCTCCACCACCTGATCCCCGTATTCAGGGGGGCAAAATTGTTCTTTGGGGAAAGATTTTTTACGATACCGACAAAGCAACCATCAAGCCGATTTCTTATCCCGTCTTGGATGACGTGGTGGATGTCATGCAAAAAAACCCCCATTTGAGGCTGGTTGAAGTTCAGGGGCATTGCGATGCCCGCGCGTCGGATGCCTATAATATGAAACTCTCTCAGGCTCGTGCCGAATCAGCTCGTAGTTATCTCATCAGTAAAGGGGTCGATGCTTCAAGGTTGACTGCCAAAGGTTATGGGGAATCCCAGCCGATTGCCGACAACACCACCAAGGAAGGGATGAGCCAAAACCGCCGGACGGAATTTGTGATTATTCAGCAGGATTCGGTTTATCCAGCCTCGTCGGCTCCCGTTCAATAAGTTGCAGCTTGCCAGGAGCCATGATATCTGCGCCAAAGGCCGAAGAATCTGGCTTGGCCAGTTCTAAGTCCGGAGGCCCTTCATCCAGCACTCAAAAGCTTTTGAGTTGTTGGATGAATCGCGAAGCCCCGAAGGGGCGAAGCGGGAAGGTATATAATGCTGCAACTTTATTTCGACTACAACGCCACCACCCCCTTGGCCCCCCAGGTCAAGGAGATCCTGATTGAATCTCTTTCTGCTGATTACAAAAATCCTTCCAGCGCCCACAGAGAGGGAAGATTAGCCAAAAGAAAGATTGACGAAAGCCGTGAGAAAATTGCCTTTCTTCTCGGATGCCAGGAAGAAGAGATTGTTTTTACATCGGGAGCAACAGAAGGAAACAACGCTGTTCTTCATTTGGTCGGCGAGCAGAATAAGCGAAAGACGATCGTTACGACAGAAACAGAACACGATTCTGTTTTAAAACCACTTGAGTTTTTAAAAACAAAAGGTTTTCAAGTCAAAACGGTTTACGTTAATTCAAAAGGAGAAACCGATTTAAATGAGTGGAAAAAATTGATTGATGATCAGACAGCGCTGGTCTCCCTCATGGCAGTCAACAACGAGACCGGTTTTATTTTTCCGGTTCAGGAAGTGGCGGAGATAGCCCACAACAAAGGGGCCCTGTTTCATACCGATTCAGCCTGCGCTGTTGGCAAGATTCCTCTTTCGTTTAGCCAAATTGATGCCGATTTTTTAACTCTATCGGCCTGCAAATGTTATGGGCCCAAGGGGATGGGGGCTCTGATCATTAAAAAAGGGGCTCCTTTTATTCCCTGGTTTAAGGGAGGAGCGCATGAAAGGGGGAGAAGAGCCGGAACATTGAATGTCTCCGGCATTGCAGGTCTTGCGTTAGCTCTTGATTTTTCACTTAGTGATCTTAAACAGGAGACAGAACGTCAAAAACGGTTGAGGGACAAGCTGAAAACCGGCTTAAAAAATATTGACCGCAACGTTATTTTTCACGAAAGTGATCATCAGTTGCCAGGGACGCTTCATCTGGCTTTCCCCGGTTTGTTAGGCCATACGTTGCTCGCTAACCTTGATCTGGAAGGGGTCTCCGCTTCGTTTGGGTCTGCTTGTCAATCGGGCTCGCTGGAGGTATCCCGTGTTCTCTTGGCCATGGGGGTTGATGAAAAAGAAGCGGCCGGATCAATCCGCCTTTCGTTCGGACGCATGACAACGGAAGGGGAGATTGAAGATTTATTGAAAGTATTTGAAACGGTTTTGAGGAGAATGCAAACATGAAGCATCACAAGCGCGTTGTTGTGGCGATGTCGGGGGGAGTGGATTCCTCGGTCGCCGCTCTTTTGCTGAAAAAAGAGGGATACGAGATCATTGGAATTTCGCTCAAGCTGTGGGATTACAACGAATCATCGCGAAAAGAAAATTCCAAAACCTGCTGTTCGTTTGAGGATATCAACGATGCGGGAGCGGTCTGCGCTCAGTTGGACATTCCCTTTTACGCTTTTAATTACAAAAAACATTTTGAAGAGAACGTCATCCTTCCCTTTGTGCAAGCTTACAGAGAAGGGAGAACCCCCAATCCATGCGTTTTGTGCAATCAGCATGTCAAGTTTGACCGTCTGTTGATGGAAGCTCAAAAATTGGGAGCCGATTATCTGGCAACCGGTCACTACGCTCGAATCAAAAAAGATGAGGGGGGAATTTATCGACTTTTAAAAGGGATAGATTCTGCCAAAGATCAGTCTTATGTCCTCTTTGGACTTGATCAGAATATTTTGGCCAGAACCCTTCTGCCGATCGGAGATTATACCAAGGAAGAAATCCGGAAAATGGCTAGAACTCAGGGACTCCCGACAGCTGACAAACATGAAAGCCAGGACATCTGTTTTGTTCCCGACAATGATTATGCCCGTTTTATTCAGAAGAATTACCCATCGACGGAAATGAGAAAGGGAGCTTTTATCGACGAGAAGGGGAGCGTTTTGGGTCAGCATGAGGGAATTCATGCCTATACCGTTGGCCAGCGTCGGGGGTTATCGGTCTCTCACAGCGAGCGGTTGTATGTGACCCAGATCGATTCAGAAAGAAATGAGATTCGGCTGGGCCCCCGTTCGCTGACTTATCGACAGGGATTCACGGCTGGCAGAGTTAAATGGATTGTCCCCGACGCGCCGAACGACTGTTTTGTAAAAATTCGATATCAGAGGAATGAAATTCCTGTGCTATGGACAGCAGAAGGTGAGGCGGATTCCGTTATTGTCAAATTCAAGGAGCCGCATTTTGGCGTCACTCCGGGACAGGCGGCTGTTTTTTACAGGAACGATGAAGTCTTGGGGGGAGGGTGGATTGAAAATATTCTATAGGTTATCTTCCCTTTTTTGGAATTCAGTTTCTTCATCAGAAAAAAAGAAGCTTAAAACATTCCAGCATAAAGTGGGTTATCGTTTTAAGGATCTCAGCCTCCTCAAGCGGGCTCTCACCCACAAATCTTATGCCAATGAATATCGTCTTCCGTATACGGAACAAAACGAACGCACCGAATTTTTGGGAGATGCCGTTTTGGAACTGGCCATCAGCGATTTGATAATGAATTCCTTTCAGGATTCAACGGAGGGGGATTTGTCCAAACTGAGGGCGGCCGTTGTCAACGAACAGCAGTTGGCAGAACTGGCCCGTCAAATCAATTTGGGGGATTATCTCTATCTGGGAAAGGGGGAGGACCAGTGTCAGGGGCGCGAAAAGGATTCCCTCTTGTCGGACGCCTTTGAGGCGGTGTTGGGGGCGATTTATCTTGATTCGGGGTTTCCAGCGGCCTACCGGGTGGTCAAATCGCAGTTCAAGGATTTGTTGACGGCCGCCACCACTTCGGACATCAGCCGGGATTTTAAAACAAAGCTTCAGGAAGAATCGCAAAATATTTTTCAGTCGGTTCCCCAGTATCAGCTGGTCAATGAATCGGGTCCGGATCATGACAAAACCTTCGAAGTTCATCTTTTGATCAATCGGGAACTCTACGGCAGAGGAATGGGCAAGAGCAAAAAACAGGCGGAACAGGCGGCGGCCCGCGAAGCTCTTGCTAAACTCGGCAAACTCTGAACACTCGCATGCCATATGACGAAGAATCGGGCTTGACCCGTTCTGAGCTCGCAGGCTCCCTTTATCGCGAAGCCAAAGGTGAGCAGGAAGGTATCTCAATGTTTAAGTCGGGATATATTGCTATTTTAGGCGCGCCAAATTCGGGCAAATCAACACTCTTAAACGCCATTCTCAAAGACAAAATAGCCGCCGTTACAGACAAACCACAAACAACCCGCAAACGATTGAAAGGAATCTACACGACCGATTCCTGCCAGATGATTTTTTTGGACACTCCTGGAATTCATTATTCCGAGAAAAAATTAAACCGGTTCATGATGGATGAAATCAATCAGGCGATCGCCGATGCCGATATTCTCTGTTATCTGGTTTCTTTGGATCAGCCCTCTTTTCCCAAAATTAAAACCCTGTCCAAACCCTCCCTTCTGGTTATCAACAAGAGCGATTTGCCCGAACAGGCCCGAAAAACAAGCCGTGAAAAACTGTGCCGTTTGTTTCCCGATCTTCCTTGTGTCCTGATTTCAGCTCTGCAGAAAACAGGAATCGATAATTTTTTAAGAATGGTGGAAGGTTTGATGAATGAAGGCCCCCGGTTTTACCCCGAAGATGAATTAACCGATGCCTCCCTTCGTGAAATCTCGGCCGAAATCATCCGCGAAAAAGTTTTCGAATCGATGCATCAGGAAATCCCTTATGCCACAGCTGTCGAAATTATTCATTTCAAGGAATCGGCTGATCGGCATCGTATCGAGGCTCTGATTATTGTTGAGCAAGAATCCCAGAAGGGGATGGTGATCGGAAAAGGGGGGGCGATGATCAAAAAAATCGGCTCCTCTGCCCGGGTTGACCTTGAAAAGCTTGTGGGGACAAAAGTATTTTTGGATCTTAAAGTAAAAGTCGACAAAAACTGGACAAAAAATCAGGGAAAGCTTGATCACTATGGGTACAAACTTCAAGGCTAGGGGTTGTTTAAAACGTCATGGGTTCCGATCTTTCGAAGAAAGATCCCCCCTTCCATTATCTCAAAGGTGATTCGATAGTTCATGGTAATACTGGCTTCCCAGACCCGTTCTGTCCCTTTCATTTTTTTAACTCGAAGGGAAGGGTGAGTCAGATTGGAAGAAACAAGGAGTTTGATCTTCTCAAAAAATTGCTCCTGAATCTCCCGAGGTAGTTTTTTAAAGCATTTTTTAAAATGGTTGGCACGTTGAATAATCAATGGAGAGAGGAATTATTTCTTAAGTTCCTTGATCAGTTCCTCGGCATTTTTAAAAGTTTTCACTTTTCCTTTTTTCAGTTCTTGGTCCACCTTTTTTTCCCCCTTTTGCCATTGGGGAGTCCAAAACCAGGTTTGATCCCGGTCAATCGTTTCAACAGGGGTCATAAAAAGCCCTCCCTTAGTTTCTTCAATTTTCACCAGATCCCCCTCTTTGACCCTTAATTTGTCCCGGAAAGGCTTAGGGAGGGTGATTTGATAGTTTCTTAAGACTCGAGCTAAAGAAGTCATAAAATGATATTTACATAATTACATTATATGATATTTTATCGATTGTAAAGATTTTATTTTTTTGATGTTCTTCCGGTTTGAGTGCGGGTGTATTTTTATTAAAATGGACATGGTGAGCTTGTCAAACCATGAAAAGAGCTCTCTTTCTGCTTGACAACCCCCCTGGGAGATTGGTTTAAGCAGGTCTTTATTGAAAGATGAGTGTTCAGGGGCCTTCCAGTCAGTCATTTCGATTTTTTTGTTAAAAAATTATTCTTGAAAGTCCTGTTCCGGGATATGAACTCATGTCTTAAGCAGTGCTTTCTTCATTTGAGGGAGGGTATATTATGTCTAATACAGAAAGAGTGCGTGTTGCAGGTCCTGTTCAAGAATTGATCAATCGTTTTCGTTATTCATCCCAGGCTCCTGAACCTGGATTTATGGCCAGGATGAGAAACCCCGCCGATGGTTTTGATCCCTTTTTAATTGGTCATGACACGTATGTTGCCTGGCTATCCAACCCCTCCCAGTTTCCTGGCATTATCGGTGCACGCATGGCTCCCGTTTGGAACAACGCTCTGGGAGTTCTTTTTGTTGCCAGACCGAGCATTGATTCTTACGGCCTTGTTTTTCATCATGGTCTTATGCGAAATCCATGGAGTATTTACGGAGAAGGTTCTTGGCATGGGCTAGGAGGCACGATGGCTTTTCCACAAATGGAAGCTGAGCCGGCTGACCTGGCTCCTCTGATGGGATCGTTTGGCGTCCGGGCTGTTGGTGAAGGAGCGGAAGAGTTTGATTTGGAAACGTTAACACCGGATCAAAGAGCATCTGTTATTTTGATGGGAGCCGCTGTGGCGGTAGCAGGCAAGGGGATGGCTATGACTCCGAAATGGAGATTTATTGATGAAGGGCTTGGCAAGATTGGAGCTCCACTAAACGGTGTGGGGGGGAATAAGGCTATTTTAATTCATCCCCCCGATGATGAAACTCTGAAAATTGAAGCCATCAGAATGCTCGCTCAAGCAACTCTGGCAACTGGAGCCTATATTTCAGGACCCGATCAAAACATGGGGGTAGCATCTGATAAGACACAGCCCCCTCAGTGGGCCGATTATTTTGCAATGGAGGCTCCCTTTCATATGGCCGGTTCTCCTTTTGCTCATGAGTTGGTCAGTGGAAGACCTCCTTCTGACTATACCGGCGACGGGGTTTATGAAGGAATCAAGGTCGGTCTCCGACATGTGACCGGTTCAAATAGAAGTCCCATCTTTATTCAGGGGCATGGAGGAGTGGGCCAGCGAGTCCTTCAGAGGGCTATCCAGGATAATTTGATGATTGCCGGAATTTCTGACCCCGATTTAGGAAAGTTGGGAGCAGCAAAAGGAGCACTGGATCGGGCCGGTCAAACGGCAATTTTGGTTTGGGATAGAAAGGCGGCCCGGGCTCTGGGGTATGACAATACAGCGATAGCCTTGATGGAAGGACGGGCAAGGAACTTTGGTTTTGAAATTGCCGATGGACTGGTGGAATGCATGGATGTGGCGATGCAGAAAAGGGAGGTTGGGAACATCGGTATTCTTTCTCCCAACGCCGGTCCCCATCCGATCACACTGAAGGTTTTGGATGCCTTGAAAAGAATGGGAGTTCAGGCTGTAATCGGAGGCGCCAACAACATGCTGGCGCTTGATGAGGCCGGTTCTTATCTCCCCGTTGCCAGAAGGGCCCTCCAGCTCAACATTTTTATCCCCAACGATTCCGCCATCAATCGGATGGGAGCGACTATTGTTCTTTATAATGCCTTGGGCCTTGATGATGACAAGGCCTCCGAGTTAACCCGGATCGTCGGGGAGAGAGTCCGGAAAGAATGGTTCGAAGCCCAGTTGAAGGGAATTCCTCCTCAAGTTTACAGTGACCGGTATGGAAAAAGAAGCTGGAACGACGCGATTGCACGCGGAGAAGCGATTGGTGGTTTGTTTACCGAAGTCCTTGGCAACAGTGATCCTGCTCCCACATCAGGGAGTTCGGGAGGAGGGGGAGGAGGAGATGGAGTGTTATCTGTTTCTCTTGATGAAGATGCGTTTGGTGCTGACCATAGTGATCCTGTTTCTCCAGGCACCACCTCGATAACGCTGGGAGGAAGAGCTCACCGAGGCGTTTTCCCCGTCAGAGCCGGATCAGGATTGCCGGCCGCCGTTCGATTCGCGCGCCTTTAATTGATTCATTGACAGGCCCACAGAATTGACAATACGTATAAAGCATTAAAGGACAAATACCGTCTGTGAAAAAAATATTTCTGGCAGACCTGCCGATTCTGGATGGATCCCAATTTATTGCTCAATTCTTGTAATCAGGATTTATGTTGTTGCTCTTGACAATAACATGCCTTTAAATATAATGTACATGTACATTATGAGAGCAACGGCCACACATGTAAGAAACCATCTTTTCGAGGTCTTGGGCCATGTCCAAAAAGGGGAGGCGGTAACCATTGAACTCAAGGGAAGGCCCGTGGGTCAAATCATTCCCCTCAAAAAATCCGATTGGCGGGAAAAAGTGACGGTCAAATTAAAAAGAAAAGCCGGAAAAATCAGGCAAACCTTCTCACCTTTGCACGACGCGTGGAAAAATCACATTTAGAAAACGATTTGTATCTTTTGGATACCCATGCCCTTTTTCAATGGGTCACTCGGGATAAGGTTTCATCTTCTTTTGTTTCATTTTTTGACGAACAGGTTCTTCTGGGAAAAGTACTGGTTTCCTCGATTTCCTTCTGGGAGTTTGGTTTGCTCGCCAGGTCAGGCCGTATTTCAATCGCCAATATTCAGCTTTGGAAAGAACAAGTTCTCAAACACTCTCATGTGAGACTTGTTTCTCCAAGTCCGGATGAAATGATTGATTCAACCCTGCTTCCCCCTCATCATAAAGATCCCTTTGACCGCCTGCTCATCGTTCAGGCCCTGGCAAACAAGGCGCTTCTTGTCACTCAGGATTCCCTGATCAAAAAATACAGGGTTAAAATATTTTGGAGATGATCAAAGAGAGGCTCACTGAATGAATCGCGGCTTGTACCGGATTTTATTAACAGACGTTTTGTTATTGATAAACATCAAAACGTCTGTTACTATACCTCATGCCCCATTCCAGAAAACGTTTTTTGGAGCCGGTGATCAGATCCGCTCTTTCCTGGTCGCCGGTTGTGGGTTTATTTGGTCTGCGTCAGGTTGGGAAGACAACGCTTGTCAAGGAATTGACCGATGCCTTAAAGGGAGAATTTGAAACCTTTGACAGGGAAATCATCCTCCAAAGAGCCAGGGAAACTCCAGCCCAATTTCTCCAGCGCGATTCTCTTTTGACAATCGATGAAGCTCAAAAAGCTCCCCAAATTTTTTCGATCATGAAGGATCTGATCGGGATTAAAAGAAAACCAGGACGTTTTCTGCTGACAGGTTCAGTCCGGTTTACCCTTAAAAAAGAAATCAGGGAATCTCTGACCGGCCGGATTGTTATGAAAGAACTCCTTCCTTTTTCCCTGGCTGAAGCTTTGCAGATTGAAAAATCTGTTTTTTTAAAGGAAGCTTTTCATGCCCTCTCCGGATCGCATCATGGCAGTTCAGAACATTCTTTGTTTGATCAATTCAAGAGGAAACTTAAGTATACCTCTCCTCGCCAACTATCTCGCTTGCTGGTTTGCGGGGGGCTTCCGGTTCCCTGTTTTGCCCGGGATAGTCAAAAAAGAAAAATGTGGTTTGAAGCCTATTTTGAAACGCTCTTGACCCGCGACGTTGTTTTGGTTGAACCGAGCCTGTTTTCTTTATCCTTCAGGCAAGGCCTGTCATTCCTGAAAGAACTGGCTTTGGCTCAAGGTAATGAGGTCATCCTTTCCGATAGTGCGATCAAGTCTTCCCTGACTCCCCTGATGGCCAGGCGTTTATTGCGTACTCTGGAGATTTTAGCTTTGGTGGATATGATTCCTCCCGATATTCGCTCTCAAAAAGCGATTCGAAAATCTCAGGTGGAATGGAAGGATTCGGGTTTATGGGGATATCTGACAGGCCAGGAACAAGACAACTGTTTATCCGACATCAAAGCTGTTCACTTGCTGTTGACGCAGGAATTTCGTTCCCAGATAAGTGATTTCGATGATGCCATTTTCTGGTATTTTTATCGCAACCGCGATGGTGCTGATATTCCCTGGATTTTCAAAAAGGGGGGACAGTCCGTGGCGCTCAAATTTTACCCTTCGGAAGTGCCCGCTTCCCATGATTGGCGAATCTTGAAAAAATTCGTGAATGAGAATAAGAGCAGTCTGGCCCTTGTTTTGGGACCTGAAAAATCGACTCCCACTGTTTTGGACAAAAAAATCTGGTTTTTGCCCTTCAACCTCGTATTTTAACATTCTCAAAGGTTAAAATATTTTGGAGATGATCAGAGAAAGGATTAATTGGCTTTCCCCTTGACAGCTCTTTTGCCGGAAGGTTATAGCAAATCCTTAAATGATGGACTTTCGATGGTTTAAAGATCTTTTGTCTATCAAGACAAACGATAATCTGGAGGCCAAGCAAAACGCCGTGGAGGAGGTTTGTGTTTTTCCCCTCCCTCATGTTGTGCTCTTTCCGGGGACTCTGTTGCCGCTCCCTATTTTTGAAGAACGGTACAAAATCATGGCGGATGATATTTTAAACCAGAACCTCCCGGTGGCCATGAGCCTGGGGCGTCTCCAATCGAATGGGGAGCTTCTTCCCAGCATGATTTGTGGAGCGGGAAAAGCTAATCTGGTGAATTCCTTTCCGGATGGAAGAAAAGATATCTTTGTGGAAGGGAGGAAAAGACTCAAAATTGTTCGTTTCCTCCAGAAGGAGCCTTACATCAAGGCTCTGGGGGAACCGGTTCCCGACGTTCCTTTTCAAAGTGAGGCAGAAGAAAAAAAATGTCATGAGGAGCTCTGCCAGTTGGCCAAACGGTGGGTTTTTTTAATTCCGGAACTGGACGATTCCTATATCAAGTATGTCGATTGTTTTACCCGCCCCCACTATCTGGCTGATTTTATTGCCGCTTCTTTTCTCCCATCGGGAGACGAAAAACAGGTCTTTCTGGAAACGGTGGAACGAAAAGAGCGGATCAAAAAAATCATGCACTTCATCGAAAAACAGATTTCTCTCCTGGAAAAAAAGAGTTTTGATGCTCTCTACAGATGGAATCCCGAAATAAAAGTTCTTCATTAAAGATGACTGTCGTGACTTCGATTTTTCATTCCATTGAAAAAAAAATTTCCAAAAGAGACCGCATTACTGAAAACGAGGCACTCGCCCTTTTTGAATCTGATGATCTTCTGGGATTGGGGGAACTGGCCAATTCAATCCGAGAACGTTTGCACGGTTTAAAAACTTATTTTATCAAAAACCGGCATATCGACTATTCCAATCTCTGCGTGTTGAGCTGCAAGTTTTGTGCTTTTGCCCGCAAAGCAAATCAAGAAGGGGTTTTTGAATTCAGTATCGATCAGATCGTTCAAAAAATGAAAGAAGCCCTGCCGCAGGGAATCACCGAGCTTCACATCGTGGGGGGCTTTCATCCGACGCACCCCTGGGAATTCTACATTTCGATGTTGAAGGAATTAAAAAAAGAAAATCGTTCCATTCATCTCAAAGCCTTTACGGCGGCTGAGATCCGCTATTTTTCAAAAAAATTCAAAAAAACCGAAGAAGATGTTTTGGCTGAATTGATGGAGGCAGGCCTTGATTCGCTTCCGGGAGGAGGGGCCGAGATTTTGGCTCCCGAAGTACGAAAAGAGATTTGCGGTCCCAAGGGACCGGCTGAATTTTGGATCGACACCCACCGGAGGGCTCACCGGCTGGGGTTAAAGAGCAATGCTACCATGCTCTATGGCCACATTGAAAGCCTTGAAGATCGGGTTTTTCATATGAGCCTCATTCGCCGACTGCAGGACGAGACGGGAGGGTTCTTGTCTTTTATTCCTCTTGCTTTCAATCCGAAAGATACCGCCTATGAATCAGCGGGCTACACTTTAGGGATTGACGATCTAAAAACTCTCGCCATTTCCCGAATTTTCTTTGACAATATTTCCCACATCAAGGCTTACTGGATTATGTCGGGAGTGGAGATGGCGCAGTTAGGACAAAATTTTGGAGCGGATGATATTCATGGAACGGTGATTGAGGAAAATATCACTCACATGGCGGGGGGCTTAAGTCCGCAGGAACTTCCGGAACAAAACATTCTTAGATTAATCAGAGAAGCTGGAAGAATTCCCGTCCAACGTGATTCATTTTACCGCCAGCTCCATCTTTATGCCTGATTTCTTCTCTTTTTTGGACACAGCGCGTCAAAATGCATTTCAATTTTAATTAATAATTGTATTATTTTTCAAATACTTAAAATTTAAATATCATGTTTTAATTTAATTTGTTCCTATCCGATCTTTTTTTTGACAGAATTCCCTCTTTTTGTTACCTTGATTAAAAGCACTTCTTAGAGGGAGGTGGGAATGAGTTATGCCGTATTAATTATCCATCGTCATGACGGACGGTGTGGATCAATTTGTGAAATCCTTCAGGAATACTTTCTCCCCCACGATCTGGAAATAACCCACTGTGGTAGTTACGAGGAAGCTTTTGGTCCTCTGATTTCAAAACGATGGGATCTTGTTTTGATCGATTCATCTCTTCCCACCAAGGATGGGTTGGAGACTCTTCGGTATGTGCGGGGCATATTAAACAATCCAAAAATCCCGACGGTCATTTTTTCCCACGATTCCAATCAACTGTTGATTGAAGAGGCGATGGCTCATGGAGCGGATGATTTTTTGACTCACGATGTTCTCTCAAGCCCGTCCGGAAAAGAACGTCTCTTGGGACACCTTTTCAAGTTAAGCAAAGCTGGCGATCATCATGTTATCAACTAAAATCCTTTTCTGACAAAAAAATACAAAGGAAAAGAAATCCATAACAAATCAGCCAGGGCCATTCTCCATTCACCAATCCAGAGGGTAATCATCCAGTTAAAAAGAAAAATTCCAAAGTAGAGGAGAGATCCCCCCATTTGAGTGAGGCGGCTCAGGCTCCTTTTCTTGCTCGTGATGAGATAAGGTTGCACGACGACATTCAGGCCAACAATCAGTCCTGACACAAAAAACCAGCCGATAAAATTGGAAACCGGGACGCCAAAATACCAGCCTGGATCGGGATAATAGTACATTTTCCCCAAAAACCACCTCTCTCCCAGGTTCGCCAGCGGATCGATGATGATGTCCAAAATAACGACGAAAAATGAGGAAAAAATTGTTTTTTTTAATCGAGAGGACGAGGGAAATGAATCATGCGCCAGGCTGTATCCCGCATAGCAAAGAAAAACGTAAGAAAGAGAGTCCCAGACAGGAACCCCCCCATTCAGCCATTCCCCCTGGAGATTCTCATAAATATAAAAATACCACCCATAGGGAATGCCGGTTCGGATGGAAGAAGCCTCGGACAGCCAGGCCAACAGATAGCCGGTAAAAAGAAAAGAAAGGGAAAAACGTCCTCCTTCCTTTCGAATTGAAATTATCAGAAATACAGTCAAAAAAATAAAAACGTAGGGGCGATGGAGGAAGGTGGTTGCGATCAAGTTTGCCCTTTTGCCAGGCTGGAACGGATCAAATCAATAAATATTTTAAGGATGGTGGGATCCCACTGACCGGAATCAATCTCCCTTTCAAAAATGTCGGCCGCTTGTTCCGGCGAGATGCCGCGGCGGTAAGGGCGGTTGGAGGTCATGGCGTCAAACGCATCCGCAATGGAACAGATTTTTGCCAAAAGGGGAATTTGGTCCCCCTTGAGCCCGTCGGGATGCCCCCGGCCGTCAATGCGTTCATGATGAGATCGAATGATGGGAAGCACATTTTTGAAGGAACGAAGCCTCTTGCAGATTTCGAAACCCCGCGCCGGGTGGGTCCGGATATGAGCCAGTTCTTCAGGGGTCAATTTGGATTCTTTGTTTAAAACAGAATCCTTGACCCCCACTTTTCCAATATCGTGCAAAAGAGTTCCTCGTCTCAAATCTCTCAATTCGGTATCATTCAATTTCATCTGCCTGCCAATCAAGACAGAGTAACGGGCCACCCGTTCCGAATGTCCCCGGGTGTAGACATCCTTGGCTTCCAGCGTTTCAGCCAATGTGAATACAATCGACTCCGATGAATCCAGATCGTCATACAATTCCTTGATTCGAAGAAGTGACTTGACCCGCGTAGTCAGTTCCAGCTTGTTGTAGGGTTTCATCAAAAAATCATCGGCCCCCAGCTCAATGGCTTTGATTTTGTCGTCCAATTCCCTTAAAGCGGTCACAATGACAATCGGGATCATGCGGGTTGCCGGATCATTTTTGAGGATTTTGCAAACCTCGTAGCCGCTCATGCGGGGCATCATCAAATCGAGAAGAATCAGATCAGGGGGGTCTTTTTTGACGAGACTGAGCGCCTCTTCCCCCTCGAAGGCTTTTCGAATGTCATAGTTAAAGGGCCTTAACTGAACTGAAATCAGTTCAACGTTGGTTGGATTGTCATCAACAATGAGGATTTTTGACCCTGTTTTTGTTGCAAGAACCTCATCCATCAATAAACGGGCGGCTTGTACCATGATCATGTGTTCTATATCACATGTTTATCTTCTATCCAAGAGCTTTCCCGGTTGACTGTCAGATACTTTCCATGTTTTTTTAGGCCTTCTTCTATGAACAAGACCGGTATTATCTGGGATTCTCGCTATCTGAAGCATGAAACAGGCCCGGGGCATCCTGAATCTCCCCGACGGTTGATGGCGATTAAAGAAGTGCTTGATGCCGATTCGAGTCTTGTTTTGCTTGACCCCCGTTTGGCTACCCCGGAAGAAGTAGCGCTTGTCCATACCCACGAACATATCCAGGCTGTTCAAAGGACCAAAACTGTCTCTCATGGTTATTTTGATCTGGATACTCCGACATCATCCGGATCGGCAGAGGCCGCCTTCCTGGCCGCGGGGGGGTTGATCACGGCGGTTGACTCGGTCCTTAAGGGAGAAATAGCCAACAGTTTTGCATTCCCCCGCCCACCGGGGCACCATGCGGAAACGAATCGAGCAATGGGTTTTTGTCTTTTTAACAACGTGGCGATTGCGGCGGAATATTTGATCAAAAAGAGAAATCTGTCTCGTGTCGCGATTGTCGACATCGATGTCCATCATGGCAACGGCACCCAGCATTTTTTTTACGATCGGAAAGATGTTTTTTACATTTCTTCCCATCGTTTTCCCTTTTATCCCGGGACCGGTTCTGTGGAAGAAAAGGGGAGGGGGGAAGGAGACGGTTATACCCTCAATCTTCCTTATCCCGCTTTGAGCGATGATGATGATTACCAGAAAGGGTACGAGGAAAAAGTGGGACCTGCTCTTTTAGCCTTTAAACCGGAGTTTATTCTGGTCTCGGCCGGTTTTGACGCGCATCAACTCGATCCTTTGGGAGGAATGAAAATCAGCAAAAAAGGATTTGTGATGATGGCCCAAACCATTTTTTCATCTGCTCAAAAAACATGCGGGGGAAAAATCGCGTTTGTTCTGGAAGGGGGATATGACATGAAGGGGCTTCAGGAAGGAGTGGAAGCTGTTTTGGAAGTCATAGCCTCTGAATGATCATTGCTACGGCCATCCCCAGACCAGTACATAAAGTTACAAGACCATAGCGTTTGTCGGTTCTTTCCAGTTCATCCAGAATGGTTCCAACGAGCATGGCGCCGGTGGCGCCGATCGGATGCCCCAGAGCAATGGCTCCTCCGTTGACGTTGAGTCTGTCCCAGCGGGCCCCTTCATCTTTTAAGTCAGAAAGCCAAGCCATCGGCACAGGAGCAAAGGCTTCATTGACTTCGTAAAGGTCCATATCTTTCAGTTTAAGCCCTGCTTTTTCGACGATCTTGCGGGTGCAGGGAATCGGCCCCAGGAGCATGATCACCGGATCGCTTCCAATTTGTGCGGTAGCAATAATTTTCCCCCTCGGTTTTAATCCTGTTTTTTCCAAACCCTTTTGGGAGGCGATTAATACAGCGCCGGCGCCATCCACGATACCGGAGGAATTGCCGGCATGAATCACCCCATCCGGTTTGAAGGAGGGTTTCAGATTTCCCAAAATCTCGACGGTTGTTTGAGGCCGGAGATGTTCGTCTTTTTCAAAAGGCATTCGTTTTCCATCCGGAGTCTTGGCCATGACCGGGACAATGCTTTTTGCACATCTTTTTTCCTCCCAGGCTCTCCCGGCCCGTTTTTGCGACTCGACAGAATATTCATCGAGTTGTTTTCGGGAAAAACCATATTTTTCACAAATCATCTCGGCCGAAAGTCCCTGCGGAATCAAGTCTGGAAAACGCTCCACAAGCAGAGATCCCTCCATGTTGAAATTGATTTCCATTGGAACCCGGGTCATATGTTCCACCCCGCCGGCCACCACCAGATCTTCCTGGCCGGACATGCAGGCATGAGCCGCTGCCGTGACGGCGGTCAGGCCTGAACCACAAAACCGGTTGACGGTGTATCCGGGAACTTCCAATGGAAAACCAGCCGCCAAGACCGCCTCGCGGGCAATGACGTTGTCTTGTTCCCCTCGTTGGATGACGCATCCATAAATCACATCATCAATCAGGGAGGGATTAATTTTGTTTCTTTCTACCAATGCTTTCAAGGGGGCTGTGGCCAGATCAATCGGATGGGTGAGAGACAAACTTCCGTTTCTTTTGCCGCGCGGTGTCCGGACAGCATCCAGGATATAGGCTTGAGTCATTTTGGCATCTCCTTTTCAATCACAGCTCTCAACAACTTCACATTATTCCATCCAACCAGTCTTCGTCCATTGACAAAAACGGCGGGGGTTCCACTCACCTCCACTTTTTTTCCGGCTTCGATATCATTTTTAACCCGATTGGTGGTTGACTCCGAAAAAAGGCAATCCATGAATTTCTTTTTGTCCATTTTCAGTTTTTCCCCATACGCCAGCAAATCGCCGGAAGAGAGAAATTTCTGATTTTCGAAAAGCAGGTCATGATAGGGCCAGAAACTTCCTTCCTGATCGGCACAGACAGCCGCTTTGGCGGCATTGCAGGCATTTTCATGCAGAACCCGCGTCATGTAGACATTACAGGAGAGATCAAGGGGATAGTTGAAAAAATAAAGCGCCACCTGATCTTTGTATTCAGCGATCGACGGCTTGATGCTTTTGGCGGCAATCCGGCAAAAAGGGCACTGAAAATCGGAAAATTCGACAATCTTGACCGGTGCTGATGGATTGCCCCAAAAAGGGCGTCCTGTTGTGTCAATCGCAACAGGTGTCTGCTGAAAATGCTGAGAGACAAGCGTTGCCAAATCGGGGGGTTTTTTGTTCTGAGGGTGTTTACGATCAGCGGCGTTTAAATTTTTTTCCATTTGGTGAAAGAGGAAAATTGAGAGTCCGTAGAAAATAATCAGAATCACCGCATGTTTTTTCCATTTGGGATCAAACCCCAACGAATTTTTCCGATGAAAAGAGGCGCGAAAATATTCCGCGACAAAGGAGCCTGTGGAGCCGATCGAATAATTAAGGGCGTAAGGGAGAGTCAGAACGACCAAGAGGGTAATCAGATAAAGAGCCACGCACAAAATGCAGAATGTGTGGAGGATATAAAGAGAGACGTAAGCGGTATAAAGAACAAAAAGCAGACTGCCGAGGGAAGCGAAAAAACAAAAGCTCAGCCCCTCTTTTTTGGGTTTTTTTTCTGTGAGAGCGATCAGGGAATAAAAAAAGATGATGAGGTAAAAAACAAGCCCCAGGCCGGCCAGCGGAACTCCCCCGATTTCAGAATACGAGCTGGCATTGACCACATCGCAATTGATCCATTCGTTGATGTTGCAAAAACTGGATTCGGCAAATCCTTTTTTCAAGAGTCGATAATGCTGGGAGAGAAGGAGAAACGAAATGATGATTCCCGCAGAGGCGAGAAAAAAGACCAGAAGAGTTGGTTTTTTTTTGATCATGATCATGCCTCCCCCCTTTTAGGGGGGGTATCATAATCATATTTAAAGAGGGAGATAAAGTAAGTTTTAAAATTTAGCGATGACGACGTCGGTTGGGGGAAGCCCCTGGTCCACCGGCTGGTCCTCTGGGGTTTTCCCAGTTCGTGCCCCGTCCTCCTCGAGGACCTGGAGGGTTATTGTCTTTGTCAGGTCTCCGATTCGGCGAAGCGCCCGGTCCTCCTTTAGCCCCCGGAGGGTTTTCCCAGTTGGTGCCAGCTCCTCCTTTGGGTCCCGGAGGGTTGTTGTCCGCATCATGGTGTTTTTTCCATTTTTGGCGCGCCCTTTTCTTTTCAAAATCATCAACGGTTCCGTCATTGTTTAAATCAGCATTTTCCTTCCATTTTTCACCCGCTCCTGGTCCGCCGACAGGTCCCGGAGGATTTCCTTTGACATCAGGGGAAGCGCCCGGTCCTCCTTTAGCCCCCGGAGGGTTTTCCCAGTTGGTGCCAGCTCCTCCTTTGGGTCCCGGAGGGTTATCATCGGCATCTTCAGCCCAAGCCGGGGAACTTATAACCCCCATGAGCAGTAGGCTTGTTAGTAATATTTTTTTCATATCATCATTCTCCTTTTAATAAATATAATGATCTTTTCACCTTGAAAAGATCGACGTCCTTAATGGAAACGTCCTGTTCAAAATGATGGTTTTAAGTATATTCAGAAAAGGGCTATTCGGCTATTTAATTTCTTGAGGGAGTTTGAGAGGGGGGATCTCTTTTAATTCGATTTCATTTTGTTTCAAGGATTCTTTGGCCTTGAAATAAGCCTCTTTTTTGGCCTCTCCCAAGGCGATCAGATTCGGAAGAGGATTTCGATAAGAATAAACAACGGGAGGATATACAAGAGAGCGGGGATAGGAAGAATAGGAAACAATCGGTACATGAGTCGAAACATAAGGAAACCAAAAATAAAAATAACCGGGGGCCACAGGATACCAGTTAAACCGGATCGACAGATAAGCCTCGCTCAGTGATGGTTTTAATGATAAAAATACTATTAAAATCAATATTTTTAATATAGTAATAAACATAGTACTTTGACTATTTTGTGCTCCCTTCATTATTATTATCGGCAGGATGATAAAAAAGTTGCTTCATCCAATCAGATCATGAATGATAAGTGATGACTTTTATTCCTGTAACCGACCTCCGCGAAATTCTTGAGCCGACCACCCGATACCTTTTTTTGGAGTGTGACGGGGTAGTCGAAGCCTGCCTGATTCAGTCTGTTTTCAAGGAGTCGTTTTTGGTCTATCATCACTCATCCCCTTTCATATCAAAGAGCCTGGTCAAGGGTTTTTTTGTCGCGGCCAGTGGACGGGGCATCGTTCAATTTTCTGCCCAATGCCGAAGAGAAAGAAGGACGAAGAGTACTCTGTCTCTTTACCGTGTCGTCCTTGATCTCAAGGGGCTCGTTCTGATCAACAGACGGCTTTTTATTCGTCATGCCTATGAAAGGCCGGTTCCTATTCTGTTTGATTTTGAAGGGAGGCCGATCAAAGCGAGGCTGGTGAATATCAGCGAAGGGGGTTTGCGGATCGATTTGAATGATATCCTTCCTTCCAATGTGGTTTTTGAGTTTCAACTGACTCTGCCGCGAACGAAGGGGGCGGTTTTCCAGTTTCATACGGATGGACTGGTTATTTATTGCACACCGGAAGACAATCCCCGGCATTTTATGGCAGGGATCGCTTTTGTAGCTCCCCGATTTAGGAATGAAGAAGAAAGGGAAAAATTCAAAAAAGAATCAACAGCGCTTAAGAAATATCTGGCTCAGGAATTTGGGGAACAATCAGGCTAGCTGACTCAGGCTGGCCTGACTCAGGCTGGCCTGACTCAGGCTAATCCTCGGCCGGGTGAAACAAAAGTTCCAGCCAACCTCATGGAATGGGCGTTTCTCGTGACTGCTTTCACATAATGTCGGGTTTCCTGAAAGGGGGGAATCCGGTTTCCATATTTTTCAACATTCCCCGGCCCGGCGTTATAGGCGGCCAAAGCCAGTTCCACATTTCCGTCAAAGCGATCAAGCATTTGTCGAAGATAACGGGCTCCTCCATCAATATTTTGTTCCGGGTTATAAGGGTCGCGCACTCCCAGGGATCGGGCGGTCTGTGGCATTAATTGCATCATTCCCATCGCTCCGGCGTGGGATTTCGCGTGGGGATTAAAACCGGATTCCTGTTTGATGAGGCCGGCAACCAAATGGGGATCCAGATTATACTTTGCGGCTGTCCGTTCGATCAACGGCTTGTAGGTCTCAAACCGTTTCGACATTCTTGCGGAAGTGGGAGTAAAAGGAGCTGCGTTTTTCTCCTGAAGAAGATCAGACATGACCAGCCGCTCCGGTCTTCTCAACCCTTTGACGCCGATCAGGGATTCAGGCAATTTTTCGGCCTCCAGTGTTGGTTGGGTGTTAGTTTTGGCCTGATCAAGGGCCTGTTCAAACGATGAAGATTCTTTGGGCGCTGTTCTGGTGTACTTGTGAGTAAATCGTCCGGTTGGGTTATTATTGTTTATTTTAACCATATCAATCTCTCTCTATTACTATTATCGGCTATGTTGACTTAAAAAGTGCGAAAAAAGTGATTTTTTTTATCTAATAATTTCAATGACTTGTTAAAAAAATGCTTCTTGCAATCTCCAATTTCCAGTTTTAACATTTAAAAATAGACTCGAAAGCCAGATGACGAAGAATCTGGCTTTGCCAGTTCTGAGAACTGGGGCTTCCTTCATCGCGAAGTCCGCCTGAGGCGGACGAAGCGGGAAGGTATATAATGATTCATTTGCATAAGGCCTACCTTAATACAACGCAAGAAATAGACACGTTGAACGCCACGCATGACCTTAAAAGGGCTTTGAGGGATTCGCAAATAGTCGATGGGGTTGTTGTAGTTTTTCTTCCGGCAGGAGGAGCAGGGGTATTAATCTTGGAGAATAATCAGTCGATTCGTGACGGGATCAAAAAAATGATTCTCTCGCTGGTCAGCCGGGAGGAAGCTCCCCTGATTTCTGCTTTTTGTCCCCCCTCTGTGACGATACCGCTCAAGGAGGGAAAACTCATGATGGGGGCCTGGCAGGAGGTTTGGGTTTTTGATTTTGAAAAGAAAACGGGGCGGAGGGAAGTTTTGATTCAAGTCATGGGGGAAGGGGCGCCAAAAAAGCAAGCGAATTAAAAACCATGAAAAAACAAACGTCCAACATTATTCAACTCCATTTTACAGACAACAACCTGGCCCGAAATCTTTTTGGTCCGGAAGAATCGCACTTAAGACAATTGTCCGATCAGTTGGGAGTTGAAATTCATGTGCGGGGGGGAGAAATCTCCATTCGGGGGGACGACGAAAAAATCAGGTTGGTCAAGAAGGTGCTGACCCAACTCTACGACATGCTCCAGAAAGGCTACCCTGTAATGGAAGGAGATATTGAACGGGTTTTGAGAATTGTTGCGGATGACAAAGAGGCTTCCTTGCATGAACTTTTCCTCGATTCGATCATTATTCCAGCCAAAAAAAAGGTCATTTATCCGAAAACGCCGGGGCAGAAGGACTATTTGAAGGCGATCATGAAGAACGACGTGGTTTTTGGCATTGGCCCGGCAGGTACCGGAAAAACCTATCTGGCCATGGCCCGGGCGGTCTCTTGTCTTTTGAAAGGGGATTGCGAGCGGATCATCCTGACCCGGCCGGCCATCGAGGCGGGGGAAAAGCTCGGTTTTCTGCCGGGGGATCTGGTGGAAAAAGTGAATCCCTATCTCCGCCCCCTCTACGATGCCCTCCATGACATGCTTGATTTTGACAAGGCGAAAAAAATGCTGGAGCGGGGGGAAATTGAAGTGGCGCCTCTGGCTTTTATGAGAGGGAGAACGTTGAATGATGCTTTTGTCATCCTGGATGAGGCGCAAAATTGTACGCGGGAACAGATGAAAATGTTTCTGACCCGAATTGGGCAAAAGTCCAGGGTAGTGGTGACGGGGGATATCACCCAGATTGATCTTCCCCGCGAAAAACAGTCGGGCCTTGTTCATGCCTTGAAAATTTTGAAAAATATTCCGGGAATCGCATTTCACTATCTGACCGATCAGGATGTCATGCGTCACACGTTGGTTAGAGATATTATTCTGGCCTACGAGGAAGATCATCAAAAAGAAAATTTTTATAAAAAGGAAGCCGTATGAAACAATCTAAAAACGGTTTTATAGAAAAGGGAAAAGAAAGATTGTTTTCCGTTCTCAAAGGGAAAGGGGCCGCCCGGGCCTGGGATATCGGGATGATCCTGATTCTAGGGTTGTCGATTTCGATCCTGTTGACCCTCTTTTATAACCGGCTTCCGCGCCAGATTGAAGTAGGAACAGTGGCCACCCAGGACATCAAGGCGGACCAGAACTATGAGATCATCGATGAAAAATCGACGCAAAAATTGAAAGATGATGCTGCCAGCCAGGTTTTGGATGTTTATGATTTTGATCCTTCCATAGAAGCCGACACGATTTCCAAGATTCGTACTGCTTTTGAGGTGGGAAGAACGTTCTTTGACAAGTCGGGCAATCTTCCTTCCACGCTCGAAGAACAGGCAAAAACCGATTTTTTCAAGAAGCTGGAGGTTAATCTGGTTGATGACCAGTATGAGATGATTCGCAAGTTCCGATTTCACCCCGCCATTGAACGGACCATTATTCATCTCGTGCATTCCGCCATGGAAGCGCCGGTTGTGCATGACGTAGCAGATCTTCAACCCCTGAAGGAAAAAGGTTTTGTTTTGAGGCATTTGATTCCGGAGCAGGATTTTCCCGAAGAAACGGTCGTTGATTTGTCCCAAATCGTGGATCTGGAAGGGGCCCGAAAAAAAGTGGGCGGCTTTTCCAAAAAATCGCTGGAGGGGAGCCTGAATCTTGAATTTATGGGGGAGAACACTTTTGAAATCTTGAAGGAAGCGGTTCTGTCCTTCATTAAAATCAACACGAATTCAAACAATCTGGAAACAGAGGAGAGAAGAGAAAAGGCCAGGAGCAACATCAAGAATATCATGATCAAGGTTCAGGCGGGGGAGTCGATCATCCGAAGCGGCGATCGTTTTGAACCATGGCACGTGACGGTGATCAACGGAATTCTCAAGGCCAAAATGAAGACCAACCGGTACCTTAAATTTTTTGGGGTCTTTCTTTTTGTGAATTTGTTTTTAATTGTTATTTATTATTTTGCCGCCAAGTACATCCGGAAATTTCATCCCAACCGGAAGGATCTTGTTTTTCTGGGATTGAACCTGATTCTCTTTCTGGTGATTCTCCGTTTTGGCGCCTTTCTGGGCAGTTTGTTGCGAGACGCGCTTCCTTTTTCCGTTCAGACCCAGACTCTCAATTACGCCATCCCCATTGCGGGGGGGGCGATGCTGGTCCGCTTTATTCTTAATTCGGAAACGGCGTTTGTCTATACTGTATTTTTAAGTCTCTTTTCCGGCATCTATCTGGATAACAGTCTGGAAATGATGGTTTACTACCTGATCAGCGGGGTCTTTGCCTCTCACGTTATTGCCCATGCCGATTGTCGTTCCCGCGTTTTGATGTGCGGCGTTCAAACCGGGATTGTCAATGCCCTGACCATTTTCAGTTTGAGCCTCATATCGACCATTTCCATTTCGACCGGGCAATTCAGCATCAACGCCATTCTGCTCGATATGTCCGCCGGTTTTCTGGGGGGGATTTTTACATCGATGGTAGTTTTGGGACTCTCTCCCATGATGGAGGCTCTTTTTAATTACACGACCGATATCCAATTGCTGGAAATGGCCAACTTGAGCCACCCGCTCCTTAAAGAAATGATTGTGCGGGCGCCAGGGACTTATCACCACAGCCAGTTGGTCGGGATCCTCTCGGAAGCGGCCGCTGAGGCGATTGGAGCCAACCCTTTGTTATCAAGGGTGGGAAGTTATTACCATGACATCGGCAAGATGAAAAAACCGCAATATTTTGTTGAGAATCAAAGGGGAGGAGTGAATCCTCATGACAAGCTCAACCCCTCGATGAGCGCCCTGATTATTGAGGCGCACGTCAAAGATGGTCTGGAGATGGCCCGCGAACACAAACTCCCCCAGAGGATTACCGACATGATTCCCCAGCATCAGGGAACCAAATTGATCGGCTTTTTTTACAACAAGGCAAAGAAGGTCAATGACCCGTCGCTGGGAAAAGTGGATGATCGTGACTACCGTTACCCAGGTCCCAAGCCGCAGACGCGCGAGGCGGGGATTATCATGCTAGCCGACACCGTGGAGGCAGCGGTGCGGGCTCTTCCGGAAAAATCACCGGGGCGGATTCAAATCACGGTTGAAAAGCTAGTGAACCAGCACTTTGTGGATGAACAATTGGATGAATGCGATCTCACTCTGCGCGATCTTCACCGGATTGCCGAGGCTTTTGTCAAGATTTTGATTGGAATTTACCATCAAAGAGTGGAATATCCGGAAGGGGCGCTGGTGGCGAGCGCTGAAGTTCACTATTTAAACAAGAAAAAAACGAGGAATTTTTACTATGAGGTTGATTCTGACGAATCAACACCCGAAGAGGAGAATATCGCGCCGCTTTTTAGAAAGAAAGGGGAGGAAGGTTCTTCGACTTCTTAAGCTCACAAAAGGGGAATTGGGAGTCACTTTTGTAACCGATCGTGTTATTTCCAGTCTGAATTCAAAATACCGAAAAAAAAAGGGAGCCACCGATGTGTTGAGTTTTCCGATAGGGGGATATTTTTTGGGGGACATTGTTGTTTCACTTGATACCGTGGCCCGTCAGTCGCAAAAATTAAAGTGCTCGGTGCGAGACAGGACTTTCTTTCTGATCATCCATGGGCTTCTGCATCTTCTGGGGTATGATCATGTGAGAGAAGCTGATTGGAAGAAAATGAGAAGGATGGAGGAGAAACTGTTGCATGCGTGAAAAACTGGTCATTTTTTTTGGAATTCTTTTAACAGGCTTTTTGGGGATTATCATTTATCCCACGGCTGTTTTTCATTGGAGACTGCCGGATCTGGGGGCGCTGGCCTGGATCCATTGGGTCCCTTTGTTTGTTGTTCTCTATATTATCGAGAGCCAATTGCGCCGTTTTTGGGCCGCTTTTTTTTCAGCGTTTATTTTTTACGGTGGCACTCTTTACTGGCTGATTGCGGCGATGCAAAATTTTGGTGGGCTCTCTTTTTGGGAGTCGACTGGTGTCTTGGCGTTGGTGGTGGCTATTCTTTCATTCTATTTTTCAATGGCACTAACGCTTGCTTACTGGATTCATGAGAGAACCAGATTCCCCCTCTCGTTTTTGGCGGCCGGTTTCATTGTCAGTTTTGATTTTTTAAGGGTTTATTTTCCGGTGGGGGGCTTTCCCTGGCCGATGGCAGCCTATTCGCAGGGGAGTTATCTTCTTTTCTTTCAGTGGCTGGATATCACCGGTGTTTTTGGATTGACCGCCCTGATTGTTCTGATCAATGCCCTTCTGGCCGAAATGATCTGGTCCTGGTTTTCCCGGCATGCGGCCGATGCCCTCCTCAGAAGATCCATCCTCATTATTCTTCTGGTTTTGGTTTCGTTTTACGGAAGCATCTATCAGCATCGCAAAATGGAGCGGGATTCTTCAACGGTTCCGGTTGAGAAAACCTCTTCTTCAGCTGTCGGAGGCTTGGAGTTGGCCTTGATCCAGGGAAATATTGAGCAAAGCCTCAAATGGGAGAGGGGTTTGAGCCGGCAAAATCTTCAAGTTTATCTTGATCTCACCGAAAAAGCGGCCCGTGACGGGGTTGATCTCGCCATCTGGCCGGAAACCGCTTATCCTTATCTCCTTGATTTATCAGAGCCGGAGGGGTTCAAGCTGTTTGATCCGGAGCTTCAGTCTGTCCCTATACTGTTGGGAAGCGTTTCTGAAATTCCTCAACCTGAGGGGGAAGATCCGGTTATTTATAATTCGGCTGTTATGGTTCATGGGGGGAGAGCAGCTGAAATTTATCATAAAACACATCTGGTTCCTTTTGGCGAATATGTTCCGATGAAGAAATATCTTAATTTCGCGCAAAAATTGACTACCGCTGTTGGGGATTTTACGCCGGGCAAACTGATGACCCTTCTTCCCTTCAAGGAATTAAAATTGGGGGCTCTGGTTTGTTACGAGGATATTTTCCCGGATATTGCCCGAGGGCTTGTCTCTCAGGGAGCTGACCTGCTGGTCAATCTGACCAACGATGCCTGGTATGGAGACAGCTCAGCTCCTTATCAGCATCTGGTTTTTTCCCAGTTTAGAGCGCTGGAAAACCGCCGCTATCTGGTCCGGTCAACCAACACGGGGGTGACAGCGGTGATCGACCCCCGAGGAAAGGTCCTCAATGTTCTTCCAATGTTCAAACGGGATATCTTAAGAACCTCATTCAATCTTGAAAAGAAAGAGGCGTTTTACACAATCTATGGAGATTGGTTGGCGTGGGGAGCGGTCGTGTTTTCCGTGTTGATTTTGTGTTACACTTTGTTTAAAGCCAAATGACGAAAAATCTGGCTTTCGAACGCTCATTGACGAAGAATCGGGCTTTGCCCGTTCTGAGAACGGTAGCCCCCTTTATCGCGAGCGAAGCGAGCGGGAAGGTATATAATGTCTATGCAAGAAAGATTCCGAACCATCAAATCACAATGGGATCTATTACGGAGGTCTCTTTGACGTTGATTCTCATCTTAAAAAACTAGCCGAACTTGAGCAACAGGCGGGGGGGGACGATTTTTGGAACGATTCGCTCAAAGCCAAGGCGATTACCAAAGAGATCGATCAGATCAAGCGTCAGAAAGAAATTTGGGATCGGGCCCATGAAGCGGTTTCTGATTGTGAAGTCCTTCTGGAACTGGCCCTGGAAGCGGGTGACGCAGCCACGTTAACCGAGGCGGCTCTTCGGATGGAAGAGGGGGAGAAGATTTTGTCCGAACTGGAGTTCACAAAAATGCTCTCTGGCCCTGCCGATTCGGCCAGCGCTTTTTTGCAGATCAACGCGGGGGCGGGGGGGACGGAGGCGTGCGATTGGGCGCAAATTTTGCTCCGGATGTATCTCCGTTATTGCGAGCAAAAGGGATATAAATCTCAGATGATTGATTTCACGGAGGGGGATGGAGCCGGTTATCGATCGGTTACCATTTTTGTGGAGGGGGAGTACGCGTACGGTTACCTGAAGGCAGAAATCGGCGTTCATCGACTGGTTCGCATTTCCCCCTTTGATGCGAACAAACGGCGTCACACCTCTTTTGCCTCGGTTTATGT
>SBBF01000078.1 GCA_005240075.1 Nitrospira sp. | reverse complement strand
TCGAGCGGAAGGCGATGGATGCAAAAAACAACAATCAAACCGAGTCAGTTCCTCTCTTCGGATAGCCTAAACTATCCAACGAACGGGGCGCACTCCAATCAGCAAGGCGGAATTTCAGGCGAAGAAAGAGGCGTTGCTCCAACGGAAAGTGGAGCTCCAGGAGAAACTTACCAAATTGGAACAGGGGGCAACCGGTTGGCTCGAACCATGTCGAGTGTTCTTGGGGGCGGCTCACCACGCGGGAGAGTGAGTGGCGAGTAAAAATTTAGAAGCCCAGAAGGAATTCTTAAAAAAAACAGGCTCGAACTTTACGGTGGCGGCCAAAAGCCTCCGTTTTTCCTACGCTTTCCCCTGGACCCTCCTCGCGCAATCCGGACAGATCACTAATTGGTCGGGGCGACAGGATTTGAACCTGCGACCACTCCCACCCCAAGGGAGTGCGCTACCGGGCTGCGCTACGCCCCGAATTATTCTTCTTTCATTCTCAAAAATTTATGATTTGGGAAAGAGTTTTTTTCTGGGTGGACCGATCTTTTTAGCCTTTTGGTATTTCTCAAATTCCTGGGGTTCCAGCATTCCATCCTGGTCAAAGTCGAATTCTTTCTTCAATTTTGAATCAGCCAAGGGCCAACCGAAGTGCTGATGGGTTTTTAAGAGACGGGACTCGTAAGTTGAAAGAACCCCGTTTTTGTCCAAATCAAAGAAACGTTCCGTTTTGGTCCTTGAGGCCATCACAGCCAGAACAAGTGAGGGGATTAAAAAATACAATAGAAAAAAAATAATCCGGACAGATGATGAAGACATGGAAAAAAATCAGGCTGCCGGCGCCTGTTCTGCGAGGGGAGCTTGAGGTTTTTCGACAGGAACGGCGGCGGGAGCTATTTCTTTCTTTTTACCCCAAAGTTCATGGTAATGAGATTCGCAGAAAGCCCTTTTGAAAACCTTTTGCCGGCATCCCTCTTTATAGCAAGTTTTATAGCGAGAATGAGGCAACTCCCCTCTCCTCCATTTTTTGTAATGAACATCGCAATACCCCTTGGCTCTGTAAGGTTTTTTGCACTGAGGGATACTGCATGATGAAACAACGGCCGGGTTCATAAATTTAGTCAGAGTCTTCCTCTTCTTCCTCTTGCTTGATCACTTTCTTCAGGGCTTCATCATCCTCGGCAGTGATCTCTTCATTATACTTGACTGGCTCTCTTTCTTCTTCCTCAACCAGCTGACTTGTAATTTTGTTTTTGCCCAGCATTTCGACCATTTTGTTTTTTATTTTAAGGGCTGTCTTGTTTTTTTGAATGAAAGAATCGATATGTTGTTTGATCGTTTTGTCCTGAATTCTAATATCACTCATGAAATAGGCGATAGTGATAATCACACCGACCCATATGAAGAATTTAAATAGTTTAAGCATGTTTTGGTTATTAACCAAAAAAAGAAAATCAGCAATCATTAAAAACTAAGTCTCGCCTCTTTTTCAGCCTCCCTAGAAAGTCGGATTGCTTCTTCCTCATTTTCATGGGCCAACTTCGCCTTGGCCTCTCGTTGAAGTTTTAAAGCCCGGGCATAATGGTCCGGATTTTTTTTGGCGCCCCCCTCCTGCATCGCCCAGCGGATGGCATAACCGGAATTGCCAAGCTGGTGGGTTGTCTCATCGGCCAGAACATCCCCCGTACCAAAAGAGCAAACTAAAATCAGGCTTAAAAAATTGAAAGGTTTTCTCATGCCTTGAATTGTATGCATTTTGAGATTTAAGGCCACTATTTTTTATTGCCAATGAGGGGGCCAACCACGGTTCACCCCTACTTGACCCGGTCCTTCGGGTATCGTAGGGTTGAAACCCTATGGCTTTCTCATCTTTAAGAAATTTCGTCACCCTCCTCGAAGAAAGACGAAACCTGGTGAGAATCAGAGAGCAGGTTTCGACTAACCTAGAAATCAGTGAAATTGGTGACCGTGTTTCCAAATCGCCGGACGGGGGGAAAGCACTTCTTTTTGAAAATGTAGTCAATCACAATAATGGAAAAAAATCTGACTTTCCCGTTCTGATCAACACCTTCGGTTCTTTTAAAAGGATGGCCTGGTCGATCGACTGTGAAAATGTGGAGGAAAGAGCACAAGAGCTGGAAGAGCTTGTCAAAACCCAGCCTCCACGAACCTTGATGGAAAAAATCAGATTGCTCCCGACGCTGGCAAAAGTAGCCGGTTTCGCCCCTAAAAAAGTGTCATCAGCTCCCTGTCAGGAGGTTGTTCGGCAGGGGGAAGAAGTTGATCTTACCTCTCTCCCGATCATCAAGTGTTGGCCGCGGGATGCCGGATCGTTTATCACCTTCCCTTGCGTCATCACGCGCGATCCGGACAACGGGCACCGGAATGTCGGGATGTACCGGATGCAACTACTTGATAAAAAAACCACCGGTATGCACTGGCAGAGCCACAAAGTGGGGACACGTCATTTTCAGAGATACAAAGAGTTAGGCCAAAAAATTCCGGTGGCAGTCTATCTGGGGGGAGATCCGTCTCTCATTTTTGCGGGAGCCTGTCCTCTCCCCGACGGAGTGGATGAAATGCTTTTTGCCGGTTTCTTGAGGCGCAAGGGAGTACCCATGGTCCCTTGTAAAACAGTCGACCTGGAAGTCCCCGCAGAAGCTGATTTTGTTTTGGAAGGATATGTTGACCCCCAGGAAGCGTTATTCATGGAAGGCCCTTTTGGCGATCATACCGGATACTATTCCATGGCAGATCTTTTTCCCCAATTCCATTGTACCGCCATTACCCACCGGAGAGAGGCGATCTACCCAACCACCATTGTGGGAATCCCCCCGATGGAAGATGCTTATATGGGAAAAGCCATTGAACGGCTCTTTCTTCCTCTGATCAAAATGGTTTATCCGGAAATCGTCGATATGAATCTTCCTATCGAAGGGGCGTTTCACAATATCTGTCTTCTCTCCATTAAAAAGCAATACGTGGCCCACGCCAAAAAAATCATGAGCAGTCTTTGGGGAACAGGACAGCTGATTTTTGCCAAATGCATTATTGTGGTGGATGACGATGTGAATGTTCAAAATATTAAGGAGGCGGTCTGGAGAATTTGCGCCAATGTTGATCCAGGGAGAGATTTAGTCTTGATGCCGGGGCCGACGGATGACCTGGATCATGCCCCGAACATCGCGCGGGTTGCCACAAAAATGGGCATTGATGCCACCCGTAAATGGAAGGAAGAAGGATATTTGCGGGAATGGCCGGAGGTGATCCGGATGGACGAATCGACAAAAAGACGCGTTGATGAATTGTGGAAAAGATTGGGATTATGAGCCAAAAAATAAAAAATCTGTTTGATCAGATCTCCCCCACCTACGATCGGTTGAATCATCTTTTAAGTTTTGGAATTGATCGAAGTTGGAGACGAAAAACACTTTCTGATGTTTCTCCCGATAAACAGTTGGCGTTGACGGCTTTGGACCTTTGCGCCGGAACGCTTGATCTGTCCATTGAATTCTTGAAACTGTATCCTCAATCCAAGGTGGTGGCTCTTGATTTTTCCCATTCGATGTTGAAACGGGGGTTGGAAAAAATACCCCAGCACGTGAGGGATCGAATTGATCTGGTTTGCGCCGATGGATTAAAGTTGCCCTTCAAGAAAGAAGAGTTTGATGTTGTGCTGTGTGCTTATGGCATGCGCAATCTGGATAATAATGAGCTGGGTTTGAAAGAAATCAGGTCGGTCTTGAAGCCGGGGGGCAAAATTTTGATCCTCGACTTTTTCCGTCCCCGAAAAAGATCAACAAAGATTTTTCATCAGACTTACGGCAAATTCTGGCTTCCTCTGATGGGAGGGGTTGTTTCGGGAAACAGAAAAGCATACTGTTACCTGCACGAGTCAGTAAAAAAATACTATTCGCCGGAAGAATATCAGAAACTGATGATGCAGTGCGGTTTTACGGTGCTTCCAGGACGGGATTTTTTGTGGGGGATTTCTTCATTGGCGATCGGAGTCAAATCATGAAAATGGTTGTCGGCATCAGCGGCGCCAGTGGCGCGATTTATCCCTATCAATTGCTGAGTTTTCTCAAAGCCAACACAGCTCATGAAGTTTTTGTGGTGGCTTCTGACAACGGCCGTCGGATTTTTAAGGAAGAATTAAACAGGGATTTGGAAGAAATGGGTTTCCCTCTTTTTTCCACCAAAAATTTTGATGTCCCCTCTGTTTCAGGCTCCAGTAAAATGGATCAGATGATTATTGTCCCCTGTAGCATGGGAACTTTGGGACGAATCGCCCATGGATATTCAGATGATGCCCTTACACGGTCAGCCGATGTTTTTATCAAGGAAAAAAGAAAGCTTATTATCGTCCCGCGCGAAACCCCCTTTTCCCTGATCCATATCGAAAACATGCGCCTTCTCTCCCTGGCAGGAGTAACAATCATTCCTGCAATCCCTTCATTTTATAGTCATCCCAAAACATTGGAAGAAGCGGCTTTTACTGTAACAGCGCGTATTTTAGATCATATGGGAATCGAGAATGATTTGAGAAAGAGATGGAAAGTTTAATAGATACAAATTGTGTTCACAGAATCCACTTTTAACATCCTGTAAAAAGTTTATAATAAGAACTGTATTTCTACTATTTTATGATCAATCTGCCTCCATCAACCAAAAACAGACTCAAGGATCTGGGGGTGGCGTCTGTTTATTTGTTTGGCTCCAGAGCGGAGGGAACTTCAACCCCTTTTTCGGATTATGATTTTGCCATTTTAATGAACAAACTGGTCGAGGAACCACGGGCTTCTCTCTTGTCTCCTCTTTATCAGACACTCTACCAGATCTTTTCTCCCCTTTGTCCCAGGCAATACCCCAACGACATTATCGACATTGTTTTTTTAAGACAATTGCCGCTGGAACTCCAGATGCATATCATTAAAAAAGGCAAAATAATTTTTGATGATCATCCAAGCCTGAGAGCTGACGAAGAGGCCCGCATCATGTTGAAGCAAGCTGATTTTGAGCCCTTGCGTCACATGATGCAGGAGGCCCTGTTAGCCCGCTTATGAAAAACCTCCCCCTTCAACGCGAATCGATTGAACCCCGACTTGATGGGATCCAGAAGGAAATAAAATTCTTAAGGCGATGCGGACAACTGTCATTCGAAGAATTTCGCAAGGAAGAAAATCTGGATCGGGTCCATCTTCACCTGCGTTTTGCCCTCGAGGGGATGTTTCATGTAGGATCGCATATTCTTTCCCGCATACCGGGAGGAAGGTTTACGGAGTACAAGGAGGTGGCCTGCAGACTAGGGGAAGTGGGCATTGTCGAAAAGGATTTTGCCGAAAAAAAACTGGTTCCTATTGCAGGATACAGAAATCGTTTGACTCACTTGTATTACGAGGTGACACCGGAAGAATTGTACAAGATTGTCAACGAAAACTTAACTGACATTGAATCCTTTCTTGAAGCCGTGGGACGCCTTCTTAAAAATCCAGAAAAATTAGGCCTGACGGTTGAATAAATCCGCTTTCTTCGAGCAATGTGAGGTCATCTTCACGTCCAATAAAATTCCGCATAGAATATAATTTGTAATGCCTCAGTTTCACCTTGCCAAGAGAATTAACCCCCGAAGGGGGTTCAAGGAATGTAGCCGTGGGTGTCAACCCACGGAACAGGCACAAGCCGT
>SBBF01000019.1 GCA_005240075.1 Nitrospira sp. | reverse complement strand
GTGCCTGTTCCGTGGGTTGACACCCACGGCTACATTCCTTGAACCCCCTTCGGGGGTTAATTCTCTTGGCAAGGTGAAACTGAGGCATTACACCACTGGTGGATAAAATGGACCCTGAAATTCAGGCGGCTTTGACAACAAGGTGGGAGCGCAAAAATTCCGGAGCTAAATCGGCGCCGTCTTCCCATACGATAGTTTCCAATTCTGGATCAACCCTAAATTTTTTAAATTTTTTTAAGTCCTTGAGAGGCTCAAACACTTCACCATAAAGTTGATCTTTTAAGTCAACAAAACCTTCGGCCCCATCGCTAAATTGAAGCCAAATAATAAAATCTTTTAAATATTTTGCTTTAATAACATGAAGTATCATTCTTATTATTCCAATGGTTCTATATAATTAAGTGGTTTTCTTTCTCTTGCAAGCTCCCAATCTGCCAACAATTCATCTACATGACCCTGACGCCACTCTTCCACCAAAGAAAGTGCCTTTTTTGAAAGACTCCCTTTAATAACCTAACCTGTCTTAATTTCAATAACAGCCTCTTCTCCTGAATACTTTGCATGAAAATGGGGTGGAGAATGGTCATTCCAATAAATGGCAATTAAGATTCCAAAAAAACGACTAATTACTGGCATGCTTTATATTACTCAAATTGCTTGAAATTCTCAAGAATAGTCTTCTGATATCGCTGTTACAATCCTGACATCAATATTTAACATCCTTGTCAAATAAACGGTTTATGGGTAATAGCAAAACAAATGAAAGGGAGTGATATCATCATCAAGTCATTGGAAAACGAAGGAGTTGATACCATTTTTGGCTATCCTGGCGGAGCCTCCATGGAAATTCATCAGGCGCTCACCCTTTCCAAAAAAATCCGCCTTGTTCTTCCCCGTCACGAACAGGCGGGGGCCTTTGCTGCCTGCGGCTACGCCCGAGCCACCGGAAAACCGGGAGTTTGTCTGGCCACTTCCGGACCGGGAGCTACCAACCTGGTGACCGGAATCATGGATGCCAAGATGGACTCGATCCCCTTGATCGCCCTAACCGGGCAGGTGCCGACGGCGGTCATCGGCATGGACGCTTTTCAGGAAACCGATATTCTGGGAGCCACCTTCCCCTGCGTGAAACACAGTTATCTCGTCAAAGATATCGACATGATTCCGGCAGTTATTCATGAAGCTTTTTATATCGCCACCAGCGGTCGTCCCGGGCCGGTGTTGATTGACTTTCCGAAAGATCTTCAACAAAAAGAAAGGGAGCCTGATTTTAACAAAAGAATCAAACGAGCCGGCTACAATCCCAACATCATTCCTTCCAAAAACCAGATTCAAAAAGCGGCCCAACTTTTGAGTGAAGCCAAACGTCCGTTGATCTATGCCGGGGGAGGAATTATCGCCTCCGAGGCTTCTGAACTTTTAAGAAAATTCATCAGTAAAACTAAAATCCCGATCACCACAACAGTCATGGGGCTGGGGATTTTTCCGGAAGAGGATCCCCTCTCCCTCCGCATGCTGGGGATGCATGGAGCGGTCTATGCCAACATTGCCATAAATCATGCTGATGTGATTTTGGCGATTGGCGTCCGCTTTGACGATCGGGTCACCGGCAAACTGTCCGAATTTTGCAAAGAGGCCCGCTTTATTCATGTGGATATCGATGCGGGGGAAATCAACAAAAACATCAAGGTGGAAGTGCCCATTCAGGGGGACGCCAAAGAAGTTTTGAATCAACTGATCGGTCTTGTCAAACCGTCTGATCTGTCCGATTGGCACCAAAAAATAGAAGGGTGGAAAAAAGAATTTCCTCACCACTATCAATTATCCGAGCAGTCGATTACTCCCCAGCATGTGATCGTTGAATTGTCAAAACAGGCTCCCTCTGATTCGATCATTTCGGTGGGGGTCGGCCAACATCAGATGTGGGCCGCCCAGTTTTATGGTTTTAAAAATCCCCGCAGCTGGCTTTGTTCATCGGGACTGGGAGCCATGGGCTTTGGTCTACCGGCCGCCATGGGGGCGCAGGTTGCCTACCCCAACCGGACCGTGATTGACATTGACGGCGATGGAAGTTTTTTGATGAACATCCAGGAATTGCAAACTTTGCGTCAGGAAAAAATTCCAGTGAAAGTGGTGATCTTGAACAACAAATATTTGGGGATGGTGGCTCAGTGGGAAGACCGCTTTTATGAATCGGTTCGGGGGCACACTTACCTGGGAGAAGCCGATTTTGCCTCCATTGCCAAAGCGTTTGGGATTGAAGGAGCGACCATTAACAAACCGGCCGAAGTAGCCCCTGCCCTCAAGGAAATGCTGAACTCAAAGGGCCCCTATGTATTGGACGTCAAATACCCTTACGATGATAAAAGCCATGGCCATGTGATTCCGATGATCCCCTCCGGACGTACTTATCTGGACACCATTCTTCTGGATGGACAGACCTTGAAGGAACATTGGGGAATTAAGTGAACGGCGCTTGCAAATAACGAAGAGCTATTTTTTCTGGAGGAGAGGAAGGGATGTTTTCCATCAAGACAAGTTCCCCTACGAAACGCGCTTGGGGAATTAAATCGGGCAAATATTTTATCATGTTCTCCTGAGATTCAATCTGAATTAGTTCACAACCGGGGCCGCCGATGCAGATTTTTTTGGAAAAATTTTTAAGAGATGAAATGAAATCAGTTGGATCATAGGAAGCTTCGTGAATAAGCGTTTTGAGACAACCCTCTTTTTGTTCAAAAAGCGCTCCATACACTTTCCCTCGCCCCGCCTTGAGGAGAGGGGCCAGGAAAAAATCGGGTTCCACCATTTGGCTGGCCAGAGCTTTGAGGGACGAGACAGGAATCAACTGACATCCGCTCCCCCTCGCCAATCCCAAAGCGGTAGCTAGACCTACGCGCAGACTTGTATACGAACCGGGGCCTACTGTGATGGCTATTTTTAAATCAGGAGAAAGAGAAACATGATTTTTTTTGAGCAACTGATCGATCAAAGGAAGCAGCACTTCAGAATGAGCCCTTCCATCGGAGTTCTTGATCTCTTCTTCCAACAAAGCGTTGTCTTTAAAAAGAGCGACACTTAAAATTTTGGTGGAGGATTCAATAGCCAGAAGGGATGACATGCTAAAAAAATCCTTTGATCTTCCCCCAAATATTCGCAAAACCCCAGACACTATCAATATCGTTGGCTGTGACCAAAACCATGAGAGTCAGAAGAAGGGCCAGGCCTACCTGCTGGGAAATCGACCGAATTTTAAGCGAAACCGGTTTTTTGCGAATCCCCTCAATCACCATGAAAAAGAGGTGCCCTCCATCCAAGACGGGGATCGGAAGCAGATTCAAAATTCCCAATTGCATGCTCAAAAAAGCCAGAAAATAAAAAAAATCCCCCAGTCCCGAGCGGGCCGCCTGGGCGGTCGCTTGCGCAATCTGGACCGGCCCCCCCAACGTTTTGTAGGAGAGTTGGAACGTGACCAACTGCCAGATCACATCTCCGGTCAAACGGAGCAGTTTCAAGTTCTCTCGCGTTCCCTCTCTGAGAGCCTCTGCCAGGGGATATTGCTTCCGGATGTAACGGGTCGGATCTTCAAATTTGGTGACCCCCAAAAGCCAAATCTTGTTTTTTTCATCAAACCGCGGCTGGATCGTGATCGATTGCTTTTCCCCCCCTCGCTCAATTTCAAGTGAAATCGAATCTCCATTTCCAGCGCGAATGGTTTGCGTCATCTCCGTCCAGGTCGCTATTTTTTGGCCATTGATTGAAAGAATCCGATCGTTCTCCTGAAGCCCCGCCTGCCTGGCGGGACTGTCCGGGGCAAAACCACCAATAATCGGATCATCCTTCCAAAAATAGTAGGGTTCAATTCCCAGATAACCCATCTTCTGCCGAGTAACCGGAGAAAGGGCCGTCTTGATCGCAACTTCTTGTACTGTTCCTTCCCGTTCGATCGTCAACCGGGTCTGAGTTTCCGGGTGGGTAATAATCCAGTTTAAAACCTCTTCCCAATCTTGAACGGAAGCCCCTTGAATAGCAACCAGTCGATCCCCTACTTTCAAGCCGGCATCAAAGGCGGGAGATTGTTCCTCAACCCCCATCACCACAGGAGGCTGATCCATAAAATCAGGAACCATCCGACCGATCATGAAAGCGAGCGGCATAAAGAGCAGGGCCAGAAAAATATTCATGGTGGGACCGGCCAGGACCGTTAAAGAGCGGGCAAACAAAGGTTTTTGGGAAAAAGCATCGGGGGACGATTGAATCGCCTGCATGGCAGTGGAATCGCCATGCGCCTCCGCCTCCGGATCCTCGCCATAAAGTTGGACATACCCCCCCAAAGGAATCAACGAAACGCGGTATTCGGTATCCCCTTTTGTGGTGGAAAATAATTTGGGGCCAAACCCGACCGAAAATTTGAGAACCCGGATTTTGTTCAACCGGGCCACAATAAAATGTCCCCATTCGTGCGCGATCACCAGAATGCTGAGTGCAATGACAAAATAAAGTATAGTCATAAATTTTTTGTTGCCTCACCCCTCCCCCACCGGTCCGCTTCCAGAATATCCTCAAGGCTTGTAACCTTCTTGGGGTGATGAGCTTCAACAGTTTTTCGGTTCACTTTTTCAATATCAACAAACGAAATCTTTTTTTCCAAAAAAGCAGCCACCGCAATTTCATTGGCCGCATTGAGCACCGCCGGATAGGTCAATCCCTTTCTCGCTACTTCATAAGCCAGAGCCAGACAGGGAAATTTTTCAAAATCAGGCTCAAAAAAATCAAGCCGCCCCTGTTTGAAAAGATCAAGCGATTCGGCCCCCGACTCAATTCGTTCCGGATAGCTTAACGCGTAGGCAATGGGAACCCGCATATCCGGCACCCCCAATTGCGCCATCACGGAACCATCCCGATACTCCACCAGAGAATGGACAAGGCTTTGGGGATGAATCAAAACAGATATCTTATCAATGATCACATCAAAAAGCCAGCGCGCTTCCATGATTTCCAACCCTTTGTTCATCATCGTCGCGGAATCAATAGTGATTTTGGCCCCCATCGACCAGTTCGGGTGTTGGAGTGCTTCGGCTACGGTAATGGAATCAAAATCGGATCGGGGACGATTGAGAAAAGGGCCTCCCGATGCGGTCAGGATCAATCTCTTCACATCCTCTTTCCGATTTCCCTGAAGACATTGAAACAGAGCCGAATGTTCGCTGTCAATGGGCAGAAGGTCGGCTCCCGTTCGAGAGGCGGTCTGCCTCATCAACTCCCCCGCAATCACCATGCTTTCCTTGTTGGCCAAGCCAACTGTTTTTCCTCTTTGAAGAGCGCTCAAGGTGGGAAGAAGTCCCGCCGCCCCGACAATAGCCGATACCACCATGTCGGCTTCATCGGTTGTCGCCACCCTGACAGCCCCTTCGCTCCCATAGATAACTTCAATCGATGGATCGTCGAGAAGTTTTCTTAATTGACCCGCTTCCTCTTCCGTTTTGACTGAAACAAGCCGGGGATGATGTTGGTGGATCTGTTTTAACAAAAGATCGAGATTCGATCCGGCCGATAAAGCAATCGCTTGAAAACGGTCAGGATGACGGGCTATCACATCGAGGGTTGAAACGCCGATGGAACCGGTACATCCCAGAATTGAAATTTTTTGAGTCATTATAATTGGGGCCCCTTCGGCCCTTTAAAGTAACTACTCGCATCATTTCGTTTCTGTCGGGCCTCAGATGGCCCCAAACCCCGCACTTCGCACTGGCAAAGCCAGATGCTCGTTTTTTTACTAAAAATATTTTGCAAAATAATAAACAACCGGCCCCGTAAATAAAAGGGCATCCACCCGATCAAGTAGCCCCCCATGGCCCGGAATCAGATTGCCCGAATCCTTCGCGTTCACCCCCCGTTTGATGAGCGATTCACTCAAGTCCCCCAACGGCCCCACCAGGGCAATCAAGGCACAGACAGTCGCCAGCTGATCAATCGGATAATCGGGACGAAAAAGAAAACGAACTATAAAACCGGCAACAATTGAAAAAACAAGCCCCCCAAAAATTCCTTCCACTGTTTTGCCGGGAGACAAAAGAGGGGCCAGTTTGGTCCTGCCAAATTTTCGTCCGGCCAGATAAGCCCCCACGTCAGCCATAAAAGTAGCTCCCAGCATCAAAAAAATCCAGAAACGCCACTGGTCAAGAGCGCGCATCCATCCCCAGTAAGAAAAAAGGAGGCTCGTATACATGATCCCAAAATAGAAAAAAACCATGTTCCGGATTTTCAGGCCAAAATCCCCCCCCGCCTTCATATGAATCAGAAAAGTCACCACAAGGATTCCTGAAAAAATGGTCAGAAAATGGTCCGGCTCCCGCGACCAGAAAATAAGAAGGGTGGTGGCCCCCCCCCCGAGGATAAGCCCCAATCCCTTGACGCTATCGGGCACCCCTTTTTGCGTGAGTGAAAAATATTCCCAAAGCCCCACCATAGAAAGGAGAACAACGGTGATCTGAACCCCGAGGGCCGAGACATAGAGAATGAGAAAAATGACAAGAAGAGCCCCAATAACTCCGGAAATCCATCTGATGATACTCATACCACTACCCCATTATTCTCCCGTATCTTCGTTCGCGACGACCGTATTCTTCCAACGCTTTCAAAAAAAGCGCCGGCGAATAATCAGGCCAAAAACATTTTTCAAAAATAAATTCGGCGTAGGCCCCCTGCCACAACAGAAAATTGCTGATACGATGCTCGCCGCTGGTCCTGATCACTAAGTCCGGATCGGGCAAATCATGAGTGTCCAGACAAGCAGACAATTCCGCTTCAGTCACGGGGGAGAGAGCCCCCTTTTTCCTTTGGATTAATTGCGAGACAGCCCGGACAATTTCATCACGGGAACCATAACTTAAAGCCAGAGTGAGAACCATCTTTTTTCCGCCGGAAGTGTTTTGAACAACATAATCAATCGTCTCCCGCACATCGGAGGGAAGCAGAGCAATATTTCCAATCGTATTAAATCGAATGCCGTTGGCCAACATTTTGGGTTCTTTTTTAATCAGAAATTCCTTGAGGAGAACCATCAAAGCGTCCACCTCTTCCGGAGGACGATCCCAGTTTTCCTTGGAAAAAGCGTAAAGAGTCAAATAACCGATCCCTGCCTCGCGCGCCGCGGTGATAATTTCGTCGGTTTTTTCCACCCCCGCCCGGTGTCCTTCCAGGCGCGGCAACCCTTTCGCCTTGGCCCATCGGCCGTTGCCGTCCATGATGATGGCAACATGTTGGGGAAGTTGAGATAAAGAAGAACTCATTATACCTGCATGATTTCTGCTTCTTTTTTGGATACTGCCTGATCGATTCGTTTGATCACATCATCAGTCAATGACTGGATCTGGTGACTTAACTTCTTCGATTCATCCTCCGTCAAGCCCCCCTCTTTTTCAGATTTTTTTGCTGACTCAAGCGCTTCCCTTCGCCCATGGCGAACAGCCACCCGGCTTTCTTCCGCATACTGTTTGATTTTTTTGACCAGTTCCTTGCGCCGTTCTTCGGTCAAAGAAGGAATCGGCAAACGGATCATTTTACCGTCATTAACCGGTGACACGCCGATTTGAGCTTTTTCAATGGCTTTTTCGATCGACGGAATCAGGCTGGCATCCCACGGCGTAATGGTAATCAAACGGGGTTCCGGAACCCCCAGAGTGGCCACCTGATTCAAGGGCATCAGTTGTCCATACGATTCGACCCGCACGTCATCCAGAATGGCCAGGGAAGCCCGTCCGGTCCGAAGACGGGACAATTCCTGCTGGAACGCTTCCAGCGACTTTTCCATCTTTTTCTTCGTGTCATCTATCAGTGACATAAGTTAAAGAACGTCAGAAATGACGTTAATCAAGGCGCCCGACGAGCGAGGCCCGAGGCGTACTGAAAAGTACGTTGAGGGCCCTCGCAAGGAGGGCAACACAGAGTAACGACATTTATGACGTTCGTCATGATCCTTTCACCATGGTTCCCACATCGTCTCCCAAGATCACTCTTTTCAAATTCCCGGAGTCAAAAAGATTAAAAACAATAATCGGCAAGTTGTGATCCATGCATAACGAAATGGAAGTGGAATCCATGACCTTTAAACCTTTGTTTAACACATCCAAAAAAGAAAGGGTTGAAAATTTTTGGGCCCCCTTGTTTTTTGCCGGATCGCTATCGTAAATGCCGCTCACCTTGGTTCCCTTTAAAATGACATCAGCGTGGATTTCCATCGCTCTCAAAGCCGCCGCTGTGTCAGTTGTAAAAAAAGGGTTTCCCGTTCCCGCCGCGAAAATCACCACCCTCTTTTTTTCAAGGTGACGATGGGCTCGCCGGCGAATGTAGGGTTCCACCAGCTGATGCATTTCAATGGCAGACAAAACGCGGGTGGGAACTCCCAGCTTTTCCAGAGAATCCTGAAGCGCCATGGCATTGATCACGGTCGCCAGCATTCCCATGTAATCTCCGGTCGCGCGATCAATACCGGCTCCCGATTCCACCCCCTCGGCCCCCCGATAAATGT
>SBBF01000096.1 GCA_005240075.1 Nitrospira sp. | reverse complement strand
GCGGTTTTTGGTGCTGAAAACAATGTGGATATATGACCGTGGGCTGACGCCCCCGGCTACATTCCTATCCGCCTCTGGCGGATGAAGTCCCCAGAAGTTTATCAAATATCCGCCATGTTTTGGCAACTGGTGTTTACGGTCTTGGAAGGAAAAACTGAGGCATTACCGAATGATCTGTAAGAGACTTGATATTTGAGAAGGGATGAAATAAGGATGAGATGTGATTATCGGACTTACAGGTAAAAACGGATCGGGGAAGGGGGAGGTGGCGAAATTTTTGGTTGACAGCGGTTTTATTTATCATTCGTTGTCCGATGTCCTGCGCGAGGAGCTCAAGAAAAAAGGGAAGGCGATCACCCGCGAACGTCTGATCGAACTGGGAACCCAGTTAAGGCAAGAAGGGGGCCCTTCTGTTTTGGCCGACAAGATTCTTCAAAAACTGGATCCTGAAAAAAATTATGTCATCGATTCTATCCGCAACCCGGCCGAAGTGCAGGCCTTGAGAAAGCGGGACGATTTTACGCTGATTAATGTCTCGGCACCCCAAAAGATCCGCTTTGAAAGAACCCGGGCAAGAGGAAGGGAAAATGATCCGGTCACCTTTGACGAGTTTGTCCGTCTTGAAAAACGGGAAGCGGAAAGTCCCGATCCCAACAGTCAGCAGTTGAACGAAACGATCAAACTGGCTCATTGCGAATTGATCAACGAATCAACCCTGGAAGTCCTTCACGAAAAAATACGCCATCTTCTGCGCGAACTCTCAAAAAAAAACTCCCGCCCCGGGTGGGACGACTACTTCATGGGGATCGCCAAGGTCGCGGCGCTCCGAAGCAATTGCATCAAAAGAAAAGTGGCCGCCGTCATCGTCAAGGATAAACGGATTATTTCCACCGGCTACAATGGCACCCCGCGTGGTATTGCCAATTGTAACGAAGGGGGATGCCACCGATGCAACTCTTTTGGAGCCTCCGGAGCCAATCTGGAAGAATGCCTTTGCTCGCACGCGGAGGAAAACGCGATTGTCCAGTCGGCTTATCATGGCGTCTGCATCAAAGAGGCGACCCTCTACACCACCTTTTCCCCCTGCCTGATGTGCACCAAAATGATTTTAAACAGCGGAATCCGCGAAGTGGTCTTTAACGCCGCCTACCCGATGAACGACGTGGCCCTCAAACTGCTCGCCCAGGCCTACATCCAGGTTCGGCAGGTACTAAAAGAACAAAGGGGGGTCAACGCTTGAAATTGAAAGGAGAACAGACTCCCGTTGACCAAACTGTTCTTTAGTCAAGATTGTAATCGGGCCCATTTAAAAAACGACCCTCTTCCTGAGATTTTGCGCCTCCGGGGAGGGGGGAAGTTTTTTTTCGTATTCAAGAATCTTTCGGATCAATGTCTGGTGCAAATTTGTTATTTTGGAATAGGCCTGAATGACACTGATGGGAGATCCAGGGAGGAGAAAATGACAGGCCTCTTTCCGGAGAGAGGCTCCTTTCAGGCTGACAAGAAGACTCTCCGGATTAAGGCCCAAATCAATTTTTGATCCGTGCTCAATCAATTCACCTATTTGCCATTCCCTTTTCCGGGCTAATAGCCAGTCAAGATCAAAGAGGTCTTTCTCCGAACAACGGCTGATGAGACAGGCGCTCTTCATGGCAAAAAGAGTTTCAAGATCGGCGACCCAAATCCTGTCATCGGTTCTCACCGCTTTGCCAACTTTGAAAAGATTTTCATCCAGGACAATATCGATGGTATACGTATGCCTTTGCCATAAAATTTCCGCTCGAAAATAAGCAGGAGTTCGATATTCATTTGAAAAACGGGCTTTTTCTTTTTTAAGGAGCTGGACGGCCCTGTAAGTTTTTTCAAAATCTATCGGGGAACCAACAAAAAGATCGAGATCATCAGACCTGCGATGTTCGGCATAATATCCGGCAAGAGCTGTTCCCCCCACCAGCATGATACCACCATCATTTGTGTTGGCAAAAATATGTTTTAAAGACTGCCTCAAAGCGAGCGGGAGCGCCTTTTTGGAAATCTGTGAAAAGGGTTTTATCTGCTGTAGAGAGGCCATATGGTTTCAAGTTGTTTTCTGCGGAGGGGGTGAATGAATTTTTTGTATGTTGGAAATAGCACCACTATTTTTTTCCCCATCACATGACTGGCTGAATGAAACCCAATTACCTGAACCAAACGTGCCAGAGCAGGCTTCCTTTTTTCAGACAAAGCTTTCACAAAACTTTCCATGTCAGGATACAGGTTGTCCCACAAAAAACGGGTTTTTAAGGGATTCAGAGATTCTCCCGGCGACAGGAGCAGGGGGGAGGATACTTTTAATCCCTGAGCCAGTTTTTGCAAAGTGCTGGTTTCAATGTTAATCCAATTGTTTGCCTCTCCCTTCCGAAACCATTGAGTTACCGCCGCCCGTGATACTCCCGCCAAGCGGGCCAACCCGGCCTTGTTAATCCTTCTTTTAACTAATAAATTTTTAAGTACTTGTATATTCACATTTATTTAATAATTTTGTTAACTATAATTTACAACAAGAGATACTTTAAATCAACATTGAAATTAAAAGATTTGGAAGATTTTCAGTCCCTTAAAGATCAAGGAGCGAACATGGAGTGCGCCCCGCTCGTTGGACAGTTTAGGCTATCCGACACGCATGCCTCGAAATTCATCGGATGAAGATGAAGAAACTCAACCCGCCCAACCGGCATGGAGATATACTATAAGTTATAAACACAATTGTTTTTTTACAACGCCCCATATTTTTTAAGGAGAGCGGCTACCGATTCAGCCATCAAGCGATAGCCATGATCGTTGGGGTGAATGGGATCGGAAACAAGGGTCGCGTCGGATCCAATTTTTTTGAGCGACTCCGTTTCGACCGGAAGGCCGAATTCTCTTCCCAATTCTTCATACAATGAGGGAGGAGTGAGTTGGGATTCTGATTTGGGGACCGCGATCAACACCATATCAATTTCTTTTTCTTTGGCCATTTCAATCATCGCGCGCAAATTATTTTTGACGCTTTTCTCGGAGGACCTGCGCAAAAAATCGTTTCCCCCTTCACATATAATCAGCAGGGAGGGTTTGTATTGATCCAAAACCTGCGGAAGTCGTTTAAGCCCTTTGGATGTTGTTTCCCCCGACACGCCGCTCGCAATAACTTTTCTGTTGATCTGTTTTTCAAGAAGCGCCGGATAACTGGATGAAGGATCAGCCCCCACCCCCACCGTAAGGCTGTCGCCAAAAGCGACAATCACATCCGATGTTTTTAAAGGCTTGAGCCGAACATTCTTAACCGATGGCCCGGAACAGGCAAAAAGCAATACAACGATCAGAAAAAAATTTTTCACTTGAATTCTTTCGTCCTCGTCACCGGAAAGAGTTGGATGTTCATCTGGTAGACTTCAAAATAGTCGGTACTCCCCTGATTGATAAGACTCATGATTTCTTCCCTGAAATTTTCGATGCGTGATTTAATTTCCCGGATTGAATTTTTGGGAATCGGAATGGTAAGCGATGAAAAATGGCGCCACGCGGCTGGAACATCCCACATCGATTCCTTGGCTTCGTCCAGCATGGCGCGGTGAAACGAAGCGACTTCCATCGAATCAACTTCCGGCGGGGTGGAAAGAGTCGCCTCAGCTTGAACCAGTTTTCCCTTTTCATCCCTTTTTAAAAGCCCCAGACGAAGAAGAAGTGCCAAGGAATAGTCTACCTCCTTCGGTTTGATCGGCATTTTGAGCTTTTGGGCAATCCACACAGTATCTTCCTTAAAATCGGGGAGCGCCACCATTTCCCTTAAAATCACATAATGCTTTTGGGTAAAATATTCGTACTGATCCTTTTCCAGTCCATGAAATTTGACATGGGGTTTCAAGGAAGCGAGTCTTTCAAAATAGAGATCCTTGTCCTTCCGGGTTTCCGCCTGATTAAATAGAACCAGCGCTTCAAAGTAGGCCGATTCTTTTTGGCTCAGTTTAAGTCCCTTCGTCACCTTATTAATAGAAGAAAGAGAAAGATTTCTCTGTCCCTCCATCACCATTTTAAGAAAACCAGGAGAACTAAAACCGGCAATCCGGGCAAAGAAACGAAAGGAAAAATGCAAAACCGCCTCTTTCTGACTGGTAAAGTAATCTTTAAGGTAGCGGCGATAATCAGTGTAACTATAGAGATCCATTGATGGAATGATCCCACAATTCGCTCTTTTAACACAAGTAGTTTGTTCACTAATGAGAACGAAAAATGATGGGTAATCAATAATTTGTCTTGAATTTCAAATGGCCAAACTGCGATAATATTCTTGTCAGTTCACAAAAAATTACAAATTTGGTGAACGAAAAGTGATAAAAAAATAAAAAAAGAGTAGGGGGAAATGGGAAAAAAAATCTATAATAACCAATTAAGGGTGAACAGGGGGGGTAATATGAAGTCAGTCAATCTATACTGTTTTGTTGTTTCACTACTCACGGGTATGGCATTGGGCGCTTGTTCTGGAGGAGGCAATAATGTGGGAACCTCCGCCTCGAATCCTTCGTCCACTGCTTTTCCACAGGGACTCACCATCAGCTCTCCGCTGGATACGGAAGAAGAATCAATTCTCATCAGGGCCTTGACAAGCGGAACCGCTGCAGCAACCGCCAGCGAAACGATTGAGGAAGAAATCGCGGCGGTCCTGGAGGGAGACAGTCTTGAGGACTGTGGATTTGACGTTCAGAACATTCTGGAAACCCCCAGTGATGCCACCTGCTACGGCCCTACTGTCGACTATGAAAACCATCCGGACTACAACCCGGCCGATCCTGAAAACAGCCCGGACGGGGAGCTCCCTCCGGGGGATTTGGGAATCTGGAGAGAAACCGAGGATGGCACCGAGGCTTGCGCGGCGGCTTCATTGAACGCCCGTTTGAACGGAATCCAGCAAAAAACAAGAACCGCCCTGATGACTTTTGCGAGCATGATCTGTGTCAGCAATGTCAAGGGGGTCGATCTGCCTGAAAACAGTAGCTCCGACCTGACCGATGAAATGAACGACATGTCGGTTACCAATGAAATGGGCATTGAGTTTGAAAGCGTCACCCTCACCCATGACAACAGCTCCGGCAAGGATGAATATAGCTACAATGTCTCCTTCTCCTTTACCGATCCGGATGGAGACAGTCACGATGCCATTCTTCAGATGACGCACCGTCCCGAAGCCGATCTGGTAACCAGTTACACGGGACGTTTTTCGTACGCATTTGATACCACAGAATCAACCGCCGGGAATTGCCCGTCGATAGAAATGACCGCCGCCGGTTCGGTTCTCTATGACCAGGGGGATGAATCCAACAAACAGGTCCAAGCGATGGATGGAACTTTTTGCGGGTTTGACGCGGATGCGGTCGGCTCTAATGGCCTGGTTGATCCGAATGACTCCTACAACGCAACTACCAACCCCGACGGTTGGGCTAACAATTTTACCATCCTGATCGCCAACATGGACGAAGGGGGAATGGGAAATTACTCCATGGCCTGGCAGGCGGGTTATATGGATGACAAGAGTCGCGTGTTTAATATTGTCCTTTCACAAAACGATAATTCAGTTCGCGAGGCTACCGCCTACTTTGGCTTTGGCGCCCCTGTCAACGATGACGACTTTGACGGCAGTATTGATGGGTTCATTTGCAACTGGGCGGGACCGGGACAAAACGAGGATTTTTCTCACACACCACTTGATTTTATGCAACGTCAAACAATGGTGGATGACGGAGCGGGAGGCCCTTTTGAACCGGTGACCTCCGATATCGCCTATGCTCCCACTTCGGATTGTGAGTATGCGGGCGGTGATTTTGAATATGACCTGGACGGTGATGGAACCATCGAGATCGATGAAACCACGGATAGTGCCGATGGTATTGATAACAAACTGGCCGATCTGTCGGAACTCGACTTTACCCTGCCAACAGCTCCGGCAAATTTCTGAGTGAAGTTCCCCGGGCTTACGCCCGGGGTTCTTTCGGGGAACTTCACCAAGCCCGGAGGGCGTTGAGGGAGAGGCTCCAGAGGCTTGGCCGGTGGTGCAAGCCTGGGCTTAGCTCAGGCGCGCAGCAAAACTGAAAGTTTTGCGGAGTTGAGATGCTGGCAATGCTAGCCCCTTAAAATGGAATGTCAAAAGAAATTGACAATAAGATTGTCCAATATCAAGCAAGCTATCCTGACTCGGTTGTAACCGAAAAAGAAAAAGAAGTGGCTTTGGCAGAAGCAGTGAGGAGCGGGGAGGTCGCCGCTCCTTTTTTTCGCGGTTTTCAATACATGATCTACCGCCTCTCCGATAAATTTGCCGTTTCAACGGAAGACAGCCTTCAACTCGGTTTTGATGTGTTGAAACAAAGGGAAGACTTTTTCATTGATGGAGTCGCCGGGCGCTCCACAATGCTTCAGATCCGTTTTGTTCTCGACCGGGTCGATCCGACGGGGGAATGCTCCCGGATTTTTGATGATGAATTAAAGAGGATCGGCAAAGGGGAGCGGATTGTGGAAGGTGCGCTGTACGATTATGTTTCCCAACTTTATCGGCGCGCCTTTCATATCCCTCCTGTGCTTTTTCTTCCTGAATCAGCTTTTAATGAGAGTTACGTCGTGATGGATGAGGTTTTGAGGGTTATGGAGAAAGAGTAAGCTGGATACTTGAGGCAGTGTAAAATGAAATGAGGCCCCTTTGCCAATCTCACTTTCCACCCAAATCCTTCCCTGCTGTCTTTCAATAATCTTCCTGCAGGTCGCCAATCCCAAGCCGGTTCCCTTATAGCCAGCACCTCCTTTTGGTCGATTAATCTGCTCAAACTTGTTAAAGAGCCTTTTGTGATCTTCCAAGGCAATTCCTGGACCGTTATCCGATACGATAATTTCTACAAGGTCATTATCAATGGCCAATCCTGTGACAACCACTTCTGATTTTGCAAACCGCAGGGCATTATCGAGAAGATTTGTCAGCACTTGGACCACCAGGTCTGGATCGACATACACCGTTGGCAAGGTTAAAAGGATCTCCTTTTTGAGTTCGATACCCTGAGTTGCAAATTCGTTCTCAAATTCCTCACAAACTGTTGTCATGAGAGACCCAATCGGAACAGGCTGAAGGTTTAGGGGGGTCTGGCCCGACTCAAGCCGAGAGAGGTCGAGGAGACTGTGAATCAACCGGGCCAATCGATTGACATTGTGACTCACCCTCCCCAACACCGTAGCCTGTTTTTCAGACAAAGGGCCGACGAGCTCGTCTCTTAAATTTTCAACATGACCCTTGATGATCGTGAGTGGTGTTCGCAGTTCATGGGAAACAGTCGATATAAATTCCTCTTTCATTTTTTCAAGGCGCTGGCGCTCTGAAATATCCCGTATAAAGACCAAACCACCTGCAAAAGACTGATTCCCGTCCTTCTTGATTTCACTCAAAGAGATCTCAATCGGAACCTTCTTTCCCCCTTTACTCATCGCCTGGGCCTCAAAGAGGCGCTGGGTCAAGGTCTTGGAAAAATCAATGGGTTGGCCAGAGGGGTCACAAAAGAGGGAATGGATATCCAGATTGATGAGTTGTCCCTTTTTTTGACCAAAGAGCTCCTCGGCCGCCTCATTACAGTCGACAATCTTTTTCTGCTCATTGTAGATGAAGATCGCCTCAAACCGGGCCTTGTCGACGAGCTGTGCCAACATCTCCAGGCGGTCCTGCAACTGGCGAAATTCCGAAATGTCGGTAATGACTAACATAACTCCATCAATCAGACCGTCATCGTTCTGCAAAACTGCCCCATTGATGAGCACAGGAATCGCGACATCGGTTCGGCTCTTCATGACGAGCTCAACCACCTGCCCCTTTCCCTGCTGGAAGAGGTTGGCCATGAACCGTTCAAGAGGTGTACGCTTTTCACTTTCTATAAAATCGAGGAATGATTTCCCCAGGAGTTCCAGAAATGGAAAGTTGAGGGTGCGGGCAAACTGCAGGTTCGCAAAGGTGATCTTTCCGTCACAATCGAGAAAGACAAGGCCATCATTGAGAGATTCCGCCAGATGGCGGAAGATTTGAGACTGCGAGTGCCGAAAGAAAGGAATCACCCGGCGCTCTTTACCGACCATGATCGTATCGGTCTCACCTGAGACGATCGCCCGATAGAGATCCTCATGGGGGAGATTAGTGCGTCTTAACTCCAATCCTTTCTTGACGGTATCGATTAAGACCTTGGGATCATCAAACGGTTTTGACAGATAAGTCATTGCCCCGTAGCGAGTCGATTTCACCGCCGACTCCATGGAGGCATACCCGGTCATGACGATCACAACAACATTGGGATCAATCTGTTTGATGCGACGCAGAAGTTCAATCCCGTCGATTTCGGGCATCCGGATATCGGTGAGAACCACGCCATATCCCCTTTGAATTCTGGATAAGGCCTCATGAGCATTCAAGGCATGTTCCAGGAGAATACCGCTCTCCGCAAAGATATATCGAATGGTTTCATGCAGCACATCCTCATCATCCACAACAAGAACGGTGTTGAGACGATCGTCGTTCGGGAGTTCTTTGTTGGTTTTTGGTTTCACGCCTATAGAATTTTAGCAAAAATAGGATCCGTAGGGGAAGCTGTATTTTCTGTATTTTCTGACAGCGGGAGAGAGATGCGAAATTCGACCCCCCCTTCTTTAAGGTTTTCAACTTCGATACTCCCGTGATGATCTCTGATAATTCCATAGCTGATCGACAATCCCAAGCCGGTCCCTTTTCCCGGTGGCTTGGTGGTAAAGAAGGGATTGAAGATTTCCGTTATATCTTTTTCAGGAATGGAAGGGCCGTCGTTTTTGAACACCACTTCTACTGAGCGTGCCTCGGCACCTCGGCACTGGGTTATCATCCAAATCCTCCCCCCCAACCCCACCTCATCCAAGGCATCGCACGCGTTGGTGAGCAGATTGGTAAAGACCTGTTGGAGTTGGTTGGCGTTCCCTTGAACAGAGGGAAGAGAGTCGGCATATTCTTTGATGACTTCTATACCATGATGCTTCAACTGCGCGCTCACGAGCATCAGGGCATCCTCCAAGGTTTGATGGATATCGACCGGTTCCACTTCTCCCTTTGCTTCTCTGCCAAACTTTCGGATATTTTCAATAATCTTGGTCATTCTTTTCGCTTGCTCGATCACCTTTTCCAAAGGTTGGCGATAGGGATCCGTGCTCTTCATCCTTCCAAACATCGTCTGCGAAAGTCCCTGGATGGCGGTCAGCGGCTGATTCAACTCATGCGCAATCCCGGCTCCCAACTGCCCCATGGCTGTGAGTTTTCCAGCCTGGACGAGCATCGCTTGGGTCTCTTTGAGTTGTTTCTCCCGCTCTTCGCTCTCTTTTCGGCGCCGCTCAAGGTCTTGCATGGACCTCTTTAAGTTCAACGTCATTTTATTAAAGGCGTCGGTCAGTAATCCCAGCTCATCTTTTGTGGTAACGGGAATCTGCTTTGTCAAATCACCTTGGGCAATGATTTCCGTCCCTTCTTGAAGTGTACGGATCGGTTTGGCAATCGATTTGGCGGTAAACAGAGAGAGGAGTATCACCATCAGTGTCGTCAGAGTCATTATTACAACAAATCGGTTTCTCATCGCAGCAATGGGTTTAAACACCTCAGCACTATCTATTTTGACCACTATCCCCCACCGAAAAGAGGGGAGGTAGTCCCAAACGGCTAGAACCTTTTTCCCACGATAATCGATGGAAATGCCGGAACCTCTCTTTCCTTGAGCCGCCTCTTGTAAAGGCAACAACTCGTGGGAGCCAATCACGAGTCTCCTCCGGAATGCAGAAAAGGGATCCTGTCGGGTCGGTGCGACAAAGATAACTTGGTTCCCGATCCTTGACCCAACAATGGTTTCCCCTGTTTCACCAAGACCAGAATAGTCTTGAACGGCTTGATAGACCTCTTGATTGCTCATCTGAAGAGCCACAACCCCCACAAAATGGCCTTCCTTAAAAATCGGGGCCGCCAGAAATGCGGCCGGTTCATTGGTTGCCGGATAATAGCCAAAGTCAGAAACCTCCGTCTCGAGCAGGGTCCTGGCCCGATCAAACACCTCGGCCAGCTCAGAATTTTTATACGGACCTGTTAAGTAGTTAGATCCTAAGTCCTCCCCCTTTTCCACAGAGAAGACGGCATCCCCCTCGGGGGAGATGAGAAACAGATCCTGATAACCTGTTGCCCCCTTGTACTGTATCAAGAAAGGGCCCCATTCCTTCTCGACGGCCTGATAACGCCGCGAATCGAGTCCCTCCCGATCAAAGGCTGCCTCAAACCTTTCCATCGCATCAATGAGAGAAGGGGTGTGGGAGAGTACGGTGATATCCTTCATCCGCTCCAGAAGATATGACTTGATACCATTGGCCTTGGACTCGGCGATGACTGCCAGACTGGCTGTTGCCTCTTTTCGGTAGTTTTTTTCCGCATCACGATAGGTGAGATAACTCACACCACTGAGGGGGACAAGAGCCACAACCAAAAACAACAAGAGGAGTTTATTGCCAATCCTGAATTTCACTTAGTCTCCAGGGTTTGCCCATTTCTTTCCCCATCCTTCATAGAGGTTTTGGAGAAATTGGTGCCATTCTTCTTCCGACCGATAGACCGGATACGGCACGGGGCGAACCGGTTTTTCAGAGGTCCAAACAATATCAAACTGCCCCTTTTCGGTAATTTTCCCTATCCTCACCGCTTTCCAGGTATGATTATTATCAGCATCGACCGAGACAAGCCCCTCCGGCGCCATAAAACTTTGATTCTTAATCGCCTGGCGAACAGCCTTCACGTCATCCGTCTCGGCATGCTCGACCGCTTGAGCCCAGAGATAGACTCCAAAGTAAGCCGCCTCCATCGGATCATCCGTCACCCGATGCGGGCCATATTTTTTCTGAAAGCGTTCCACAAATCCCGCATTTTCATCACTCTTGATGCTCTGAAAGTAATTCCAGGCTGCATAATCACCCACCATCATTTTTGCCCCCAATGTTCGCAGTTCGTCTTCGGCAATGCTGAACGAAATCGTTGGAATTTTGTCGCCCGTAATCCCTGCCTGCTTCAGTTCCCGAAAGAAGGCGACGTTGGTATCCCCATTGATGGTATTGAGGATTACATCCGGTTGGGTGGCGATAATTCTTTGGACGACTCCTCTGACATCGCTGCTCCCCAGCAAAATATACTCTTCCCCCAGGATTTCCCCCCTGAGTGCTTTAATCTGGTCTTTCATAATGGCGTTGGCCGATCGAGGGAACACGTAATCAGAAGCCACCAGAAAAAACCTCTTTCCCAGATTCTCAAAGGCCCACTTGACGGCAGGGATCAACTGCTGATTAGGGGCAGCCCCGGTGTAGATGATATTGGGAGACATCTCCAACCCTTCGTACTGAACCGGATAGAAGAGGAGGTGATCCTGCTTTTCAAAGACCGGTTTGACGGTTTTCCGACTTGCAGAGGTCCAGCAACCAAAGACCACACTCACTTTCTCTTCCACAATGAGTCTTTCTGCTTCTTTTGCAAATGTTGGCCAATCGGAGGCCCCATCAACAACAATCGGCTTAACAGGCCTTCCCAAAACGCCCCCCTTGCCATTCAGCTCCTCAATAGCCAGGAGGGTTGCATCCACAACAGACGTTTCACTGATCGCCATCGTTCCGGTCAGGGAGTGGAGGACCCCCACCTTGATCGGTTCGCCACGGGGTGCTTTTTCCCCTCGCGAGCAGCTGAAATTGGAGAGGCCTACACTAACGACGATTGTCGCAAAGATTATTTTTCTGATCATTTTTTTTCCTCCTTTAAGTCATTGTTAATAACCAAACGTGCCCCAAACCGGGAGATGATCGCTGGCTGTCAATTGAGGGGGAACCCCCCCCTTTTTCATCACATAAGGGGTCGTGTAGAGAACATGATCAATTTTTTTGACCGGGTTCCAACTGGGCATTGTGTAGAGGGGAGCCGGAATTTCGGCGTTTTTAAATCCGGTCTTTTTCAGGAAGAATTGGAGCGATTCCGCTGATTCCTCCACTGTTTCCCCCTGGAGGCGATTGTGATCCACCAGAGAAGCGCTGTTAAAATCCCCCAGAACAAATTTGATGTCGGCAGCGGTTTCGACAACTGATTTGGCCAGGAGGCGTGCCTGCGAATATCGGGCCTCCCCATCAAAGGCCTCCAGATGCACGTTCCAGATCACCGCTTTTTGATCTCCCATCTTTAAAGTAACCGCCTGTCCAGCGCGGTGAAGATAAAACCAGTTGTACCAGAAGGGGTTGTTTTCCGGTTTTTTAAAAAAAGTGACCTTTTGCGACTCAATCGGATACCGGCTTAAAACCGCCTGCCCCGAAACAATTTTGCCAAAATGAAGAGAGAGAGGCCAGTAAGGCCAGGGGAGATATTTTTTGTTCCATAAAACCAGATAAGCAGAATAGGGATAGCCGGTTTTTTCCTGCAAAAAATTGAGCTGGTTGATTTTAAAAGTGCGGCGCGCCGCAAAATCAACTTCCTGAAGGGCAACAATGTCCGCATTGATTGTTGTCATGGTTTGCGCGATTTGATCAAGATTTTTGACAACTTCTTCTCTGCTTAAAATGGACCCCTTGTTGTTTTTATCGCCGGACGCATAGCCGATATTATAAGTGAGCAGGGTAATGGTGGAGGGATCAGGTTCTTGAACAACGTTGTTTGAGAGTTGAATGATCCTTTCAGATGGAAAATCTTTTTCGGAAATGGCGTTACCTGAAGCCCAGAAGAGAAAAAAACAGGCCCCTATAAAAACAAAACAAACAATCTTGATG
>SBBF01000048.1 GCA_005240075.1 Nitrospira sp. | reverse complement strand
TCGAGTTACAGGCCCCTATTCGTCGGACAGTCTCTTCTATCGGGCACTTCAGGGGGAATTTGATGCGGTTGTGGCCCTCTACCATGATCAGGGATTGATTCCGGTCAAAACTCTTGCATTTCATGAAGGAGTGAATATGACACTGGGGTTACCCATTGTCCGCACCTCGCCGGATCAGGGGTGTGCGTTTGATATTGCAGGCAAGGGCATTGCCAATCCGGCCAGCATGAAATCAGCCATGAAGCTGGCTTGTGAGGTCGGGAAGAAAAGAAAAACCTAACCAACCAGATCATCCACCAGAACAATACGATTAAAATAGTTTTGTTCTACAAGGGAACGTTGAGGAGGCACTGAGGCAATCAACACTCTGTCGATTGACTGATTTCTTTTCAACGGGAAAAAACCGGTTTTCTTTTCCATGGAATCAATCACTTCTAGGCCTACAGGGCGCGATGTGTATTTGATCTCGCACAATGTCACCACCTGATCATGACGGTCAAACACAAGGTCTATCTGAAATCCATTCTGTCTTGTGGTCTTTCTTGAAAAATAGGAGCCATAGTTCTTAACAAGCTGGTCAATTTTGAGTATTTTCTGGATCTTTGCCGCATGTTTCAGGCAGAATTTTTCAAAGGCGAATCCCGCCCACGAAGACCATGACTGTTTTCCCACGAGATTCAGGAATGTTTTTTCCCCCTGATTGTGTGAAATAAGAGACAATCGGGGTTCAATGAAATAAAAATAGAAAAGCAGATATTCATCAACAAGCCGGTAACGCACCAGTCTTGAATCGCGTGATTTTTGGAACGGCACGAACGATTCGATAAAATCAGCCTTTTCCAGATGATCCAGATAGTCTTTGTACCCCCCTCCCATTTCTGCTCTAAGCCCCCGGATGATTTCCGTGTAGTTCAGGCTGTTATTTTTGGCCAGCAAGCCTGCCAACCGGGAGTAGGTCAAAAACTTGCCGAATTCATCGTGAAAGAGCCTCTCAAATTCCCGCACAAAGAAAGCGTCTTTGGTGAAACAGAGATCATCAATATTTTGAATGACAGACCGGCGGGGGTTGATTTCCTCAAGGTAGCGCGGAATTCCGCCAAAAACCATGTAGAAATCAATGACCTCCTTTGCCGATTTTTGTCTTCCCCAAAAATCATGAACTTCATCAACAGAAAAAGGCTTCAGGTGGATTTCCTGGTTGATGCGCCCATAAAGGGCCGATGAAAAAATAAGCTCCCTGACCATAAAAGTATTCACGGAACCGCAAAGGATGAGCATGAGATTCCTGGAACTCCATTCTGAGTCCCAGTAATATTTCAGCAGAGAGACATGTTCCGGATTTTTTTCGATCATCCAGGGGAATTCGTCAAAAACCAGAATCAGCTTTTTTTGCCCCATTTCCCTGGTCAGAAGATCAAAGGCTTCCTGCCAGGAGTCACAACGCACTTTCTTGAAAATTTCCCTGCCCGTCTGGCTGGCCAACTGGGCCAAAAAATGGTTCAGTTGAGCCGGGGTGTTCCCCTTTTCCAGGCCTTCAAAACGGAGGGCTGATTTGCCCCGGCAGAATTCGTTCAACAGCCTTGTTTTTCCTATCCTTCTTCTGCCATAAATGACCACCAGCGAAGCTTTTTCCCTGACCAACAAGGAATAAAGCTGGGTCAACTCATGGTCTCGTCCGATAAAGGACTTTTGATTTTTTTCAGTTAACATATGATAAACTTATTTGTCTGAAAAAAATCATACAGACATTCTTTTCAGATAACAAGTAAAATATATGTTTTAGTGAAAAAAAAAGATCGGGGTAGACATCTGTCTTTAGCTCCAGTATCTTTGCCACTCCATTTCAACTATGATCAAGTTTGGCACCGATGGATGGCGGGCGATTATCGGAGAAGATTTTGTCCCGGCCAATATTGAAAAAATCATTCAGGCGTTTTGTGATTTGTTTTGCGATGCTTCGAACAAAAAAATAATTCTTGGCTACGACCGCCGCCTCCAATCCCCCGAATCAGCAGCGTTGACAGCGCAAGTTTTGGCGGACAACGGTTTTACTGTTTTGTTGTCCGATCAATACTGTCCTACTCCCTGCATCTCCTGGATGACCAAAAATAATCGAGCCTTGGCCGGCATTGTGATGACTGCTTCCCACAATCCCTCCGGGTGGAACGGCATCAAGTTCAAGGAAAGCTATGGAGGCTCCGCCTCTCCCGAGTATACAAAAAAGATTGAACAAAAAATTTTGGAAAATTCACAAAACAAGAGAGTTGTCCAAAAAAGAGGAATTGTTGCCTCTTTCAGTCCGAAAAAAGAATATGTGAATCAACTTCGGAGTTTGATTGACGTTAAAAAAATTCAGCAAGCGGGATGGAAAATTTTAAATGATCCTCTGTTTGGAGCCGGCACTCATTTTATCAAAGAAACACTTCAAATGCCGGTGGAAGAGATTCATACGGAAGCCGACACGAAATTTGGCGGCTTAAATCCTGAACCGATCGACAAAAATCTGGGGGAGATGATGTCCCAAATGAAATCGGGCCAATACGATGTGGGGATTGCCACCGATGGGGATGCCGACCGGATTGGCGCGGTGGATGAGACAGGAAATTTTGTCAACTCCCACCAGATTTTTGCGCTCCTTCTTAAACATTACGTCGAAAACAAAAAATTGAAGGGGTCGATTATTAAATCGATTTCAGCCACTCACATGATCAACATCCTCTGCCAAAAATATGGTTTGGAATGTATCGAAACCCCTATTGGGTTTAAATATATCTGCCCTCTTCTGGTCAAAAAAAATGCGCTGATGGGGGGGGAGGAGTCGGGAGGGATCAGTTTTGCCCCTCATGTGCATGAACGGGATGGAATTTTAAATGGACTCTTTCTTCTGGAATTGATGAGTGTAAAGAAAAAAAGATTGGGGGAATTGATTGCCGAACTTTATGCCGAAATCGGAAGTTTTTATTTTGACCGTCACGATCTTCATGTGGAACGCCCCCTGATCGAAGCGCTTGAATCGCGACTTGCCGCCGACCCTTTAAGAGAAATTGCGGGAGAAAAAGTCTCCTCCATCAACCGGATGGATGGCTTCAAATATATTCTTAAAGATGGCAGCTGGCTCTTGATGAGAGCTTCGGGAACGGAACCGTTGCTGAGGATTTATTCCGAAGCTTCCTCGCCTCAAAAAGTCAACAAGTTGATTGAAGCAGGGAGAAAAATGGCTATGCAATAAGAGGAAAATGGCTGGCCAGATAAAGAGGATAGCGATGGACTTTGGAGGAGGGATCTATTTTAAGAGGGTGGGCGCTCATGATGGTTCGATAGGGGGGAGCATATTTTTGGGCATAGACCATCAAGCTTTTAGCTTTGGTAACCCATCCCGATTTGACTTCGATAGGGTAAATTTGACTTCCAATCTCCCTTAAAAATTCGACTTCCGCTGTTTTTTCATTCCAACTGTAAATGGGGTCTACTCCTGAAAACCGAAATTCCTGGGCCACAAAATTTTCGGCAAAAAAACCTTTATAACTTCCATAATCATAGTCCCAGATGGCTTTTGGTTGTAGGGAGGCCAGGGCCCCCAAAAGCCCCACATCAAAAACGTAGAGTTTAAAAATATGTTCCCTGGCATAAGCCGAAAGGGGCAACGAAGATTTTTCGACAAGAGGGACTTTAATGACCATCCCGGCTGTGATCAGCCAATGAAGGGGGCCCATCAGACGCGAGTATTTACTTGCTCCGGGAATAACCCCTTTAAATTTAAATTTGGACGCTGAACCATCTTGAGTTTGTGATAACTGCTGAGGGATATTTTTCCAGATCTCGACCACATGCATGGCGTTTTGTTTGCCGGAATGTTTGGCAATGTCGGCATAATAGGCCTGAATCAGATTATCTTGTTTTGATCGTACGGCACTCAAGGCAGAATAAAGGTCATCTCTCACATTAATATAGGTTACAACAACTTCCGGCAACCCTCCCACGATCAGGTACGTTTTAAAAAAATCCCAAAGCTGGTTATGGATAACAAGGGGGATAGCCCTTTGTTTTTCGGGGTTGTTTAAAAAAGTAACGAGTTCTTTCTCTCCACAAGCTGATAAAAACTCTTCGAAAGAGAGAGGGGTCATTTTTAAAAAATCGACCATTCCGACTGGAAAAGAGGTATCCGAAAGGTAAATACCAATCAGGGAGCCGGCGGCGCAAAGGGCCAACTGGGGAAGATCTTCATTAAAATATTTAAGGCTGGTCAAAGCCTTGGGACAGTGCTGAATTTCGTCAAAAATGACGAGATCCTGATCGATCTGAATGGATTGCTTGATAACAAGCCCAAGCTCCTGGACAATTCTTTTTGGGTCCAGGTTTTTTTCAAAGATCGGGTGGAGTTCTTGTTGTTTTTCAAAATTAAAGTAATGAAAATGGGGGAAGGAAGTTTGACCGAAATGCTTGAGGATATAGGTCTTTCCCACTTGTCTAGCCCCTTTAACAAGGAGGGGTTTACGTTCTTTTTTGTTCTTCCATTCTTTAAGCTTTTGAGTGCAGTATCTCTCCATTCATGCCTATTTTAGTCATATTTTACTTTTTTTGCTACTATTTTTAGTCAGGAAGTTAATTTTTTTACTATTTTAGCCTTGTTATGGGATCGGGAGGAGGATCTTTACCGACTATTATCGGTACTTAATAGCAAACCCTTCGCAGGACTGGAAAATTGTTTTGAGAATCGGCTTGCATTGGATTTCCATCACCGCATCGGCCCCCATTTTCCAGGCGCTCTCGCGCATCTGATAAAAAATCGCTTCTTTTTTTTTGGTCAGCATATCCTGGCCGCGCACCGGTCCCAGAATATCATAGTTCCCTTCCAATTTTTCTTCATAGAGGGGGATTTCATCCATTTGGGCTCTGATGCTTTCAGTTTTTTTGGCCTCCCGCAATTTATTGGCGCGCCAGGGGGCCTGCGAATGGGCCGGGAGGGAGAAAAGAAAAAACACGATCAGAAAAGCAAGGGGGTTTTTCATTTTTTCATTGCCTCCAGATTTTCTTTGGCTTCCCGCCGAATGCTCGACTTGAAAATCGATTTGGCCAAAAACTGCGGCACCTGAATTCCGGGATCTGAGTCGTACTGGGCCCTAAACTCCGTCCATCCCGGCTTTTCAGGAATGGTGGCCAGTTCCCAGTATCCTTTCAACGTTCTGAAATTTCCCGCCGCCATACTGTACTCATAACGATATTTTCCTGACTCATCGTTTTTGACCTTTAAGACCACCCACCGGTCTTTAAGAGGAAAAGGAAAAGCAAAACGCTGGAAAACATAGCTGGTCCAAACCCCACCGCGAACTCTTCCATACTCCGAGGGAAATTCTTCTCCACCGATCAATTCATAAAAACTTTTCAAACTGTCCGGTTGTTTGGTCTTGACCAGTTTGTATTGATTGACATCCAGCGTGCGTGTATCAGCATAAGTCCCCTTGTGGGTTTCCTTCCAGCCATTCGTATCAATCAGAATCGGCCACACCTTCGAGGGGGGATAGGGATACCAGATGCGGACCACGGTACGGTTTTTGGTGCCGGAAAATTCGGTCCGGATGGCTGAATAAATGCCGTCGTCCTCTGTCATTTCAAGACTGTCAAACGGCTGGTTATCAGCATGAACAGGAACGGAGCCTAGAAGAAAAAGAAGAAAAAGAAATCGCATCAAGCCCCTCTAATACGGTGGAGGTCCCCTGTGCAACTGATAATAGTTGACCGCGCGGTTATGTTCTTCCAGCGTTCGTGAAAAATAATGTGTTCCATCCCCTTTAGCCACGAAATAGAGAAAATCGTTTTGGACCGGATTCAAAACTGCCATCAGGGATTCAAGACCTGGAGAACAAATGGGGCCAGGGGGGAGGCCGGTACGGGTATACGTATTATAAGGAGTATCTGTCTCCAGATGACGGCGGGTAAGATTGCCGTCAAAGTTGACGATTCCATAAATGACGGAAGGATCGGTTTGCAGCGGCATTCCCCTATTCAATCGATTGATAAAAACAGAGGCAATGAGCCCTCGCTCATCCGCGATGGCTGTTTCTTTTTCGATAATCGAGGCGAGGGTGACCCATTCATGAAGGGAGAAGCCTTTTATTTTAGCCTGTTCCATCAAAGCGTCGGTTATTTTTTTTTGAAAGAGATCCTTCATCATCGCTACAAGATCTTTGGCGGTATGACGCCGCTCGTAAAGATAGGTATCGGGGAAGAGATACCCTTCCAGGTTGGAAGTGAACGGTGTTTGATCTTCAGATGACAGGAGCCCTTTTTCGACAAATAATTTTTCAATTTCTTTGAGATTCCATCCTTCCGGGATGGTGAGGCTATAGAGTTTGACTTCTCCTTTAACCATTTTGTCCATGATTTGGAGGGGGGTCAAGCCGGCTGAAAATTCATACTCCCCTGCCTTGAGCCGGTTTCCCTTCCTTTGCAGGCGGGCTAAAATTTCAAAAAGAAGGGGATCAGGAATCAGCTGATGATCGGCCAGAATTTTGCTGATGGAACGGAGGGAACTCCCCCGTTCAAAATAAAGGTAAATCCCCTCCGGCGAATGGTATTGCAGGAAAGAATAGATTTTAAGGCTTCCCCCGACCAAAAGAACCAGAAGAAGAAACAAAAAAAAATTTCTCATACTCGGTTTGCCCCCGGAAGAAGAATCTGGCTTTGCCAGTTCTGATCTCGGGGGCTCCCTTCATCGCGAACGCAGTGAGCGGGAAGGTCTATTAAGATACCATCGGGCGCGAAGAGTAGCAATCAATGGGAGCAGAGCCAAAAATACGAGAATAAACAATTGCAGAGAAAATCCTTTTGCAAGCGGGCGATCGCCGTCGAGATTGCATGTGCATCCTGCGCCGCCGAATGTCACCCCCCCGCTGGTGGCGGCGCATTCTTCCCCTGTGGTGGTATTCAACTGCTTCAAGGCATACTGACTATCCGAGTATTCCAGTGTAAAATAATCGCCGTTGGTGTCCATGTATTCAAAATTCGGATTGTCGGAAGTTTTGGTCACCGTGGCTTCCACACCGTCGCTCGTTGTAAAAGTGAACGATCCGCCATCTTCCATTTCCCTTAATTGGAGGACCTGATTGACCGTTAGCACAACGCCATTTAAAGAAGAAGAACAGACTGCTGCCGTTACAGCCGCCGCCGCCTCGCAGGCGTCTCCTGTTCCATCTCCATCGTTATCTTCCTGATCGTCGTTGGAAATGGTCGGACAATTATCACAAACAGTCCCGTCGGAAAGATTGTCATCCCTCAAACCATCGCCGTCACTGTCAGTGATGGCTGAACCATCGGCATTGGCTGTACATGAATCAGTTCCTGTGGTTTCTGCTTCTGTTTCTTCCGTACACGATTCTCCATCACAACAACAACAACACTCACAACCGGTGCTCTCCGCACAAGTGTCACCCACTCCATCTCCATCGGAATCATAGGGATATTCAGTCATCGCGGAGGGGTCATCAATACAGATATCGCACATGTTGGGAACGCCATCTCCATCGGTATCGGTTGTCGGATAAGCAGTCCATTCTTCATGAACCACACTGTACCCCAGATCAGTACAGTCTGTTGTTGTCACAGGGGCGCAGGCATCATTAACCCCATCTCCGTTGGTATCGTAGTCATAGCCGGTTGAATCGGGAGTCGTTATCGTCAGATCAGTATCGTCGCAGGGATCACAAGGATCAGGCAGGCCATCCAGGTCTGTATCACTGCCCAGATCACCGCTATCGTAGGTCGTGTAGCCATGGGCTTCACAGCTATCTTCTGTTTCGCCACATTCACCGGCAAAAGCAGAAGCGGCATTGGGGGTGTCGGCTACCTGCATGATCTGGTGATCATAGTCGGAGGAGGGATACATCACTTGTCGGCCATGGGCAATATCAGTCGCGCCATCAAAAGAAACTGATGTCGTTCCATTACTGGTATTATAACGCTGGGCAAATTCCGGCCAAAAATCGTTCTGTCCACAATCATAGGTAGTAAACTGGACCTCTTCGTCGGTTGCGTAAGAGAGGGCCATGACTTTGGGAATGCCATCGGCTGCGTATGCTTTGGGAATTATGGGAACATTTCTCTCAAGCCAAGAGGGTTCCAGGAGGCTGAAAGTATTTTCGGGTAACATCATGAGAACAAAGTTGGAAGGATCCTTTTGGCTCAAAAGAACCCGGTTTAAAGCTTTGGTCGAATAGATGGCGGAACTGCTTTTAACCCCTGTGCTATCCATGTATGTCGCTTCCGTTTTCTGGTATTTGAATTTGCCAGATTGAACATTGTGATAAAACTGCTCAGCCACTGTTTTGACTTTGGATGATGTCTGCTCATAGAAAGGGTATTTAATTCCATCGGCATAAAGATAGACTTTTCTCTCGCTTTTGGTGGCAGGGGGGGCCTTGATTCCCACGTTGGTCAATGTCGTATTAGGTTTTATTATTGTCGATAGGACTCCGGTTTCGGAGTCGCCGATGGGAGGAACTATTTCAACACCACTCCCTCTATCGGGTAACGCAACGGCAACCTGTACCGGATCAAGTTGGATTTGTGTCCCCCACACTTCCCAATATTTACTTGCCGTATCCTCCCTTTCATACGCAATCCATGTGGGAGCTTTGGGATTAGCAACAAATGGGGCCCACACCGGATGGCGACGATTGATGGTGGAATCGCTCAATGCTTCTTCTAGGTTCCAATTGGTCAATTGAAGGTAAAAATTACTGGAGGGATCTAAATCCTGCCAAACAGCAAACCCCCCCAGGGTGTAAGAGTCCCCCTGCTTGGTATTAAAAATGATTCCATACTGATTGGAATTGGTATCAGAGGCGATCATTGACGGACTGGGCATCGGGTATTCATGATCATAATTAGAGGAATGTGTATGAATCCGGATCGATGAGGTCTGGGTAGCTGTTGAGGCGCTGCTTGATTCCGGATCCTCTCCACAAGCATACGCATAATTCCATGTGGGGGGGTTGTTTCCAGTTTCATCATAACGGGCTGTAGCAATTTGTTTGTATCCCCCATACGCTGAACCGGTTGGATCCTTCACCGTGAAAACAATATTATAGCCGTCTGAAAACCATTGAGGGTCGTCTGATTCATAGGAAGGAAAAGTTAATCCTGGAACCGAACAATTCCCGGAAAAACGATAGGTGATATTGTTTTCTGTAATCCCGCTTGAAATCACCCTGTCAGGAGCGAACGAAAGCGTATAAATCATATCATAATTATTGGCGGCATTGGCATCGTCATTTCTCACAAAAACGATATAGGCCGACTGGTTTGCCGTACCGAAATTCATGTGGGGTTTTCGGTCATAGGTGTAAGCTCCGGCGCTTGCTCCATAAGGAGGGCTCGTCAGACGAAGTTCCGGGTAAGTATTGATGTTGGCCTTGATATCAGAGGCCGCCAGGCTAGGCCCCAGAGGTTTCATATAGAGACGGCATCCCTGATCCTTGCAAACTTCACTCTGATGTTCTCCCATTTCTTTGGCATAAACAATGACCCATGTTCCATCGATCGTCGTTTCTGCCGTGGTGGTATTTCCATCACCATCCGAGGCGCTCTCGGTCATGGAATCAGCGTCATAAACAAGAGAAGAGAAATAAATCCCCCAATCGGGATCAATCTTGTATCCCTCTTTTGAACCATCTCCGTCTGCATCATCACAACTATTCGTCAAAAGAACTTCTTCATGAGTCGAATCAGTAGGGTCGGTCATAAAAACCTGGTCACACCCTGAGGTGGCATCGAATTTTGCATAAAGGACCTTGCTTTCAGCCGCGTGGGAGGATGAGCTTGTTGCTAAGGTAGCCGCGTTAAACTTTTTGTGCCAATGGGGTGCAAAACTTCGACTCGTGTCAACCGTGGGAGTCATATTAATGGAGGTCGCCGCTTCCGCGGGAGAGAGAATCCCGAAACCGAAGAGACTTAAAAGAACCAACAAAATGACTGAAAATTTTTTCTGGGACATAATTTCCACTCCTTTTATGCTCACAACCGGCCGAGCCGGATTGTTCGCTTATTTTCTTTTAAGCACACTAACCCCTGACCCTTACTTAAGTAACTATGCAAAATAGGTGCCAACTGGGGGGGCAAGCTTAAGCCAGATCAACTCACCAATATTCCTTGTTTTTTTGATTGTAAGGAGTTGAAAATAGGAAACAATTTGTGAAAAAAAGGGGTTTAATCCCCTCATTTTTTAAGGCCTTGCAGGCGCTCTCTCCCCAGTCCAACCGATGGAAATTTGACGATTATTCTCATTTTGAGAGAGAATGTGCGCGATTCACTTTTATCTCTCCATATTCCATGTTGATTTTTTAAAGCCTCTGTGGGAAACCCTCATTTCCCATGAGTTTTGCGCCTGAAAGTCTCAACATTAAAATGAACCGGAAAGGTTTTGGCCTGAAGGAGGTGATCAAGGAAGATCTCCATGCCCATTACCACAGTTCGATTATAGAGGAAATCAAGGGGGAGGGTTTTAGCAAAAAATATGGCGACATAACCATCCATTTGGCGCAGGAATTCGGATTTTGCTACGGGGTCGACCGGGCGGTGGAGCTGGCGTACGAAACGCGGAAAAAATTTCCGTCGAAAAGAATTTTTTTGACAACGGAAATTATTCATAATCCTGGTGTTAATTCCAATCTGAAATCAATGGGAATCCGCTTTCTGTCCGGCCCTTACCAGGATGCCTTTTTGGATGAAGTTACTCCGGAGGATGTGGTGATTGTGCCCGCCTTTGGGACGACGGTTTCACTGTTGAACGATTTGGCCAAAAAGAAATGCGAATTGGTCGATACGATCTGCGCCTCGGTGATTGTGGTCTGGAAGAGGGTCGAAAAATATGCGCGGGAGGGTTTTACGGTTTTGGTCCACGGAAAATATTATCATGAAGAAACCGAAGCAACCACGTCGCGTGTAGCGGAATTTCCGGGCGGAAAATTTTTAGTGGTTTTGGATGAAGAGGAAGCGGAATCTGTTTGTGATTATATACGCCGGGGAGGGGACAAAAACAGATTCCGCGAAAAATTCGCCAGGGGAGCCTCCCCTGATTTTGATCCGGACCGAGACTTGCAAAAGATTGGCCTTGCCAACCAGACCACCATGCTTTCTTCCGAATCGCTGAAAATAGCGGGCATGATCCGGAGAGCGCTGACTGATCGATATGGAGAGGCCGAAATGGCTTCTCGTTTCAGATCGTTTGACACGATTTGCAACGCCACCCAGGATCGGCAGGATGCGATCAAGATGATGGCCCAAAAAAAGCCGGATCTAATTGTTGTCATCGGCGGCTACAACAGTTCCAACACCAATCACCTGTGTGAGATTGCCGCAAAAATCGCCCCGACTTATCACATCGACCGCGCCGATTGCGTGGTATCAGCCCAAACCATTCGGCACAAACCTTTTGGGAAGAAGCAGGAAATCGAAACATCTCCCTGGCTTCAAACGGGCCCTGTATCGATTGGAATTACGGCGGGCGCTTCTACCCCCAATCAGGTGATGGGGGAAACGTTGGAGAGGATATTGAGTTTTAGGCTTTACGCTCACGATGGTATGACATAGAATATTGGTTTAAACCGAGGAGGTTTTCCCGAACGCCAGAGGACGAAGAATCTGGCTTGGCCAGTTCTGAGTTCGGAGGCCTCCTTCATCGCGAGCGAAGCGAGCAGGAAGGTATATAATGGGCAAAATTATCATGAACGATTTCGAGGTGGATCTTCCAGGAAACTGGAAAGATCAGGGAATGATCACTTTAACGATGCCCTCCACCGATAAGAAAGTCCGGCCCAACATTATTATTACCAAGGAACGCTTGAACCAGCCTACCGATTTGCCCACCTATTTTGAAAAAATCAAGCGATCGGTCCAGGCGCGGGGGATTGAGAGTTTCCAGATTTTGCAGGAAACGGATATCACAGTGGGAGGGGTCCCGGCCAAGCAGATGGTCTGCACGTGGGATTTGTCCGCCATGAAAAAAATGATGGGGCCCAATGTCCAGTCAATGGAACATATCAAGCCGGGGCAGATGGTCCAGCAAATCCAGGTTTCTCTGATCAAGGAAGACGAGGCGATCAACCTGACTGCCAGTTTTCCGGCGGAACAATTCCAGATTTATTCCCGGCCATTCCAAAAATTTGTAGAAGGATTTCGGTTTATTACGTAGGGGCGAATCTTGTATTCGCCCATCGGGAGGGCGATCACAAGGATCGCCCCTACAATTGTGCGTCACTACCATTCTCTCATAACCGGCACCGGTTCTTATCTTCCCCCCAACATTGTTGCCAATTCTGATCTGGCGAAAAAATTCAACACCAGCGACGAATGGATCCGGAAGAAAACCGGAATTCAAGCGCGCCGTTACGTGGATGAAGGAGTGGGGAGTTCCGATCTGGCTGTGGAAGCCTCAAGAAAAGCTCTTCATGCGGCGGGAAAAAAAGCAGGGGATGTTGATTGTATTCTGGCCGCGACCTCCACCCCTGATTTCAATTCCCCCGGCATTGGTGTCTTGATTCAGCAGAAACTGGCCTGTCATCGGGTGCCGGCCTACGATATTCATAACACATCCCCCGGATTTTTGTTTGCCCTTGAATTGGGGGACAGTCTGATTCGGTGCGGCAAATACCAGTGTGTTCTTGTTGTGGGAGCCGAGGTTCATTCAACCGGGCTTGATTTTACAGACCGGGGGCGGCTGATGACCGTTATTTTTGGAGATGGAGCGGGGGCTGTGGTGTTGGAACCGACCGAAGGGAATCATGGTCTGTTGTCGACCCGCCTGCACTCGGACGGTTTTTTTTACGACAAACTCTGGTGTGAGGGGCCGTCGTCTTTAAAACATCCTCGTCTGACCTCCCGCATGATTGATGAAGGAAAAATTTTTCCCACGATGGAAGGTTCCCTGGTTTTTGAAAACGCGGTGAACCTGATGAGCCTTGTCTGCGAGGAAATATTGGTTGAAAAAAACATTTCAGCCCAGGAACTCCAACATGTTTTGCCCCACCAGGCCAATCTTCGGGTTATCGAGGCGGTCGCCGAACGACTGAATGTCCCGATGACAAAAGTCCATCACAACATCGAACACTACGGCAACACCAGTTCCGCCAGCATCCCGATCCTTTTGGACGAAAAAGTCCGCTCAAAAGTCATTCAAGAGGGGGATCTGATTCTCATGACCAGTTTTGGATCGGGATTCAGCTGGGGGGGAGGGCTCATTCGGTGGTGACAAAAAGATAATTAACGAATATCATGATAAAAGCAAATTTAGTTTACTTAATATATAAGCTATTGTATTTATTACAATAATCTTTAAAAGATTTCTCGAATTCAAGCATCTTGAGAAAGAAAGCTGTTTTTTATGGGGCCCCCGGCAAGTGGGTAAAAGTACTTTTTTAAAGGAAAGTTTTCCACAATCAAAATATTTTGATTTGTTAAATGCCGAATTATTTCTGCAAATGAATGCTAAACCTTCCAGCCTGGCAACAGAAATTCAAGATAGTTGCTGAATTTTGCTTAATTTGGCAATATAGATGAGTGAAAACAGAATACAAAAGAATATTGAATATTAACAATATATTAGAGCATAAATCCCTATTTTTTCTGGGCCCCCGCCAAACAGGGAAAACAACGTTTTTGGCCAAAAATTACCCCGAAGCCAGAACTTTTAACCTCCTGGAAGCTGATGTCTTTCGAGACTTAAGCGCCAATCCGGAATATTTGCGCCAGAGACTTAATCCCTCCGACCGTCTTGTCATTATCGACGAAGTCCAGAAATTACCGGTTCTTCTTGATGAAGTTCAAACGATCCTCGACCGCAACAAAAAAATCCGCTTTATCCTGACCGGTAGCAGTGCCCGCAAGCTCAAACGGAGAGGAATCAATCTTTTAGCCGGACGCGCCTGGACCTGCCACCTCCATCCTCTTGTTTCCCCTGAAGCAGGTCCCCATCGTCTTCTCGACAGAATCAACCGGGGGGGGCTTCCCTCCGTCATTGATTCACCGTTTCCGAATGAAGAACTGAAAGCCTATGTGGGGACTTATCTTCAAGAAGAAATCCGGGCGGAAGGATTGACGCGCTCCATCGAGAATTTTTCGCGCTTTTTGACCGTGGCCGGCCTTTCCAACGGCCAGATTGTTAATTTCACCAAAGCGGGCAATGACGCCCAGGTTCCGCCGAGGACGATCCGTGAATATTACCAGGTTATGGAGGACACGCTCATTCTTCATCAACTGCCGCCGTTTCAAAAAACAAAAATAAGAAAACCAGTCGCTACATCCAAATACTATTTCTTCGATGTAGGGGTCGCCAATCATCTGATGAGCCGGAGGGAAATTTTGCCCGGTTCCCCGGAGTTTGGCGCTACGCTGGAACACCTGATCTTTCTTGAGATCAAGGCTTATCTGGATTATCGGCGTTTGGATCTTCCTTTGACTTTTTGGAGATCACAGACAAAGCTGGAAGTTGATTTTCTTTTGGAAGACAGCCTGGCTATCGAGGTGAAAGGTTCCGAACATGTCGCCGAATCCGACCTGAAAGGGTTGCGGGGTTTGGCTGACGAGATCCAGCTGAAACGAAAGGTTGTTGTCAGTCGCGAAGCTCAACTCCGTCGAACAGAGGATGGGATTGAAATGTGGCCCATTGTTCAATTCTTGGAAAGCCTGTGGGGTGGGGAATTTAAATTATCATAGAATGCCGCTACGAACC